>CALZIH010000404.1 GCA_945787305.1 uncultured Desulfobulbaceae bacterium
CTTGCAAAGGTGGTGCTCGACCAATACGCTGCTGAACGAGTTGCCGGAAAAAAAGTCGTATTAATGGAAGGGTTGATTCGGCTTTCGTCTACAAGGGTTGAGAGCTCTTTGATGGTTGGTAGGCGCCAGTCAGTATATCCCCCAAGATCCATGCGGTTGCAATAGGCGAGTGCCTGTTCCCATTTTTCTGATCTGACTTCCATGGCCTGCCACATGAGACCGGTCATGAGGTCGGTTACCGTTCCGTTGCCATTGTCCTTGTATTTTCCGTAGGTTAAGGACGGCCCACGTACTACATACACATAGTTATCTTGATATTTGTCACTGATCCCTCCCTGATTGTCGCCAAGGCAGATGACCTTGGCGTAGAGACTGGGAAATATACGGGTGGTTAAGGTCCAGGCGCAGATGTTGTCCTTTTTCGCTTCACCCACTTTCTGGTTTATTCGTGGCAGGGAGAGTGGTTGCTGGGTATTGCCGTACGTGAGTATGCTCTGTAACTCCTGTTTTTCCGGCAGGCGCCAGTCTGTATAACCAGAAAATTGCAAGTCGTTTGCGTAATCAATGGCTTCGCTCCAGGTTCGTTGCTCTGTATCCGGTATCCGTTGCCAGCTTAAGCCACTGGTATGATCTGTAAGGATTTCATTCCCTTCCTGATTGATCAGTTCGTATTGCTGGGCATTGATGGAGTAATTTCCGTCCTGACCGTAAAACGGTTCGCCGGGTTTTGGGCAGGGAATTCTTTTATGTGTATCGTAACAATAGCGTTGACCAGTATCCGGTACTGTTGCTGAGTTATCTGGGGCGTTGGAGTTGATATACTCGTTTGCCATTGTGGGTGATGTAACAGAAACGATCACGATAAAGATCGCGGCCATCACCAGTATAATTGCAGGGTAATTTTCTTTTTCCACCATTTATCGCACCACGCTATGGGCGACGCCATGACAGCCACCACAGGAATTGAATTGTTCCAACATACCTTCTGGGTGCGGCCGGCCATGACATTCGTCACAACTGGTTATGGTTTTATGTTGTCCCGGGTGGCACTGGATGCATGCAAGCTCGGTGTGTTTACTCTTTCTCAACTGCAGCATGTCTCCCGCATTTCGATGACAATAGGTACATATAGCATTGGGGGTGTTGTCGGGATAGGTCACTTTAAGTGCTTTGTGCGGCGGGTGACAGGAGAGGCATTGGTCAAATGGGTTTGTGTTTTGCGTCATTGCGCCTGCTGCCGGTACAGTTCCGGTATGTTGTTGATGACATTCCAGGCAATCAGGAACATGCCCATGCTTTGTGTGGTGACAGGCTGTACAGTAGAGGTCGGTATGTCTGGTTGTAAAAGTTTTGATATCCTTGTCCTGCTCAGGATGACAAACATTGCACCCCTGGGATAAAGATCGGCCGGCAGGGATATTGAGGGGAGCATGTGCTTCCTGGTGACAAGACTTGCAATGAATCAACTCCTCTCCGTGAGGCTGCCCATGACACCTGCTGCATTTGGGGAGAATGTCTTCATAGGATGTCTTTCCGACAACATAATTGTGAAATTGCAAATGGCACTGGGTGCATTGGACACGGCTGTGCATGGCGCCGGCAGTTCGTAGAAGCGAGGCGATGTTCGGGTGACATTGCATGCACTGCGCAGTGGTTAACTTCTTGTTTTTATCTGGGTAAAGCTTGTTATATCCCTGTTCCTGTTCACCTGGTGCCGTATCGGTATTGTCGATTCCGGGACTATAATCTGGGAAGAGCAAAAACAAGCAGGCCACGATTGGGCTGATGAGTAACCAGAATCGTCCGTACTTCAATGGCTTCTGTCGTTTGCTAGAGTCCATGCGGCCCATGTTCATTCCGGATTCTACCGGGCAGGAAGGTGACAGGCGCCGCCCCGATATCGTTACCTGGTAAGCTTTGAAAGTAGGGGGCGTTAATGGTATCGGCCGCATTTCTTGCCGGTGAGTTGTCCTGGAGTGCAAAGTTATATCTGTCGGGATTGACAAACAGAGGGGGTGCAAGGATATCGCCCCATTGTCTTCCGGAGCATCCGGCATATTGAATTTTATCTATCAGAAAAGAAAGGTTATTTGTGGATTCAGCCCGTGTGTTTGAGGTTTCACCATTGGCAAATAAGAGGTTGTAAGAGTTGTTCCGACATCCAAGAGTCATGATGCCGGTAGCGTAGTTAAATGCTATGATATTGTTTTTGATAATAACATCTCCTCGGCTGTCGTTTCGTATACCCGCGCCCTGCAGGTCACTACCGTTGGCGACAATGGTATTGTGATAAATTTCCGTATCCACTAAATCACTTCCGGGTTCATCGAGCAGGCCAATGCCGATTCCTCCCCGATAGTTATTGTACACCATGTTGTTGCTGATCCCTATGCCCCCTGTGGTACCACTTTGAACAAAAATACCGGCCCCACGGTTAAGGTAGATTTTGTTTTGATATATATCGAACATTGGTGGTACATCGGCGGTTATATAGGAGGCAATCCCCGCTGTTTCATTTTTGAAAATATCG
>CALZIH010000405.1 GCA_945787305.1 uncultured Desulfobulbaceae bacterium
CTCTATCGGGATATCACGGATAAATACAAGATGGAAGACGAGTTGCTCAAGGTCAGGAAACTTGAGTCCGTCGGTGTCCTTGCCGGTGGTATTGCCCATGACTTCAATAATATCCTCTCGGTCATTCTCGGCAATATAGAGCTGGCCGGCTTTCGCACAACAAAAGATGCTAAAACTTCGTCTCTTCTTGAAAAAGCCCAAAAGGCGACCATAAGAGCTGCAAAGCTCACCCAGCAGTTGTTAACCTTTTCCAAAGGCGGCGAACCTATCAAAGAAACAACATCCCTGGCCGGCCTTATCCGGGATTCCGCCGACTTCATTCTTCATGGATCTCAGGTTTCCTGCGATTATTCCTTTGCCGATGACCTCTGGATGGCACATGTGGACAGTGGCCAGATCAGTCAGGTTATTCAAAATATTATTTTGAATGCCAAGTTTGCCATGCCGGAGGGGGGCAATATCAACATCAGCTGTGCCAATGTTGCTCATGCGGCAGCCGAATCGTTATTGAGCAAGCATGAGGGGGATTTTGTCAGGATTACCATTCAAGATACAGGTACCGGTATTTCCCGGGACATCATGAGTAAAATATTTGATCCCTATTTTACCACGAAAAAACAAGGCAGTGGCCTTGGCCTGGCAATTTGTCATGCGATCATCAATAAGCATGATGGGCACATTACGGTTGATTCCAGTCCTGGCAAAGGAACGACTTTTACCATATATCTTCCGGCTGAGCCTTTCCCGGACCGCCCTGTTCGTCAGGAGGAGAAACTAGAGGCCTCGGTGGAAGGGGCAAGAATCATGGTTATGGATGATGAAACGATGATTTTGGAATTGGCCGAAACACAACTCTCATCCCTTGGCCATGAGGCGATTTTGGTGATGGATGGAGAGGAAGCAATATGCACCTATCAGCAATTAGAGGAAAGCGGCACCCCGGTTGATCTCGTGATTATGGATTTAACCATTCCCGGTGGCATGGGAGGGCAGGAAGCGGCTCAAAAACTATTACAACTGGCACCGGAAGCAAAGATCATCGTTGCGAGCGGTTACTCAAATAATCCGGTGATGGCTCATTTTGATGAATATGGTTTCTGTGCCGCTGTTGCCAAACCATTTGACCTGGCTGAATTGAGAAAGAGCATAAATTCGGCATTGAGTTAAAGGTAGCCTTAAATGACAGCGGGCCCTATTCCCTGGTTTTACCTCAGCCTCCTTTGTGCCATCAGTCTTGCATCAGCCGATGCATTAACCAAGAAAATATTTCCCGATTACAGCGGTTGGCAACTGTTGATCGTCCGTTTTGTAGTGCCGGGGCTATTACTTGTGCCTGTCTCCTTTTATCACCCTTTACCCCCCGTACCGCCGATTTTCTGGCTGTGGATAGTTATCCTGGTCCCCTTTGAACTGTTGGCCATGTGGCTCTATATGCTGGCTATTCGTGACAGTCCCCTGCATCTGACGCTGCCCTATCTTGCCTTTACACCTGCATTAAATGTGTTGACCTGTTTTATTGTCCTTGGTGAGACCGTTTCAGCGGCTGGTTTTGGCGGCATCCTGCTGGTGGTTGCCGGAGCCTATGTTTTGAATAAAGAAAAAAATTATGGAGCTCAGCAGACGTGGGTTGATCCGTTTGCGGCCATCATCCGGCTGCGCGGCTCTCGATATATGCTCTTTGTGGCTGTAATTTACAGTTTGACATCAGTACTTGGCAAGCGGGCCATGCTCTATGCAACCCCCGCAAGTTTCGGGCCGTTTTATTTCACCGTCCTTGGTGGAGTTGTCTTGGGAGCCAGCCTGTTGTTACGACCAAGAGCCCTGAGCATCCTGCTTCGCAAAGCTCAGTGGTTGCTGTTGATCGGGATCTGCATGGCAGTCATGATCATTACCCATTTTCTTGCAATTGCTTCTGTCGAAGTCGCCTATTTTCTTTCCCTGAAACGGACAAGTCTGCTGTTTGGTATTCTCTATGGGGCCTTGCTGTTTAAAGAGGCCCATTTGGGAAAAAACCTTTTCGGCGGCATATTGATGGTAGCTGGAGTGGCTCTTATACTGACCAGCTGAGCAGGCAAGGCAAAGAACGTAACCTGCCGGAAAAGGAGATGAGCTTGTCCGATTGTTCTTCTTGTATTGGTATTACTACCTGCACATGTTTTTCAATTGCAGGGCATTGCAATGCGTGCAAGCTTTCTGGTAGAGATTTGAAAAGAGAGTCTAGAAATACGCTCTTCAGCCTCGACACTGCACATCAAGAGGTGGGACTATTTGTTTACTTTAAGAATTAAACCAGAGTTTCCTTTATCTAATATTTTTCAATGTTTCGATCCAGCCAGAGATAAAATGCCACGAAAACAAGAAAAGAATTCCCCAGAACTCTGGGATGGCATATGGAGTGAAAAATCCATAGATCATAAAGAGATTCTGTATACAGTTTTGCAGGAAAAAAGAAGTTCAATCTGGAAGCAGCTTCGAGAGACTCTGGTTAAGAAGTATGGTTCAT
>CALZIH010000406.1 GCA_945787305.1 uncultured Desulfobulbaceae bacterium
TGCTGGGATGTTTTCAGCAAATTACGATTCCACTGGATATTGATTTCACTGGTTTTGATCTGGACAGTTGCAATCCTCTACTCAACCCTGGCCACTCAGCAACACCTTGTCATTGACCTACTTGGAGGTACATTTCTAGGGGTGGGTTGCTATGCCTATTTTGCCCGCGAGCAACAAAAACATATGAGACAGAGAGAATAGATCGCCATGTTGTTTTTCCCTGGACTGCTGCCAACTGGAAAAATAGACTCTCAGCTTTTGACTATTCGTGACGGTTTTGTCAACATGTACGTTCTCAAAGCATCGACGAAACTTATTTGCATTGATACTGGTTGGCGATCAAAGCATATGCTGAGAGAATTCAATACTCTGCAATTGGATATTCAAGAAGTTGCAGCAGTGTTTTTAACCCATCTCCATTGGGATCACGCCAGGTGTACAGGGATATTTCCCAATGCTGAAATTTACGTGAGTGAAAAGACAATAACGTCCTTCTCAAACAGAAAACCAAGGAGTAAACGCCCCTGGATTCAAGTCCAGGACGATCAACAAATATCCGTTTCCGGTCTCCAGGTACGCTTTATCAACACTCCCGGCCACACAGCGGATTCCGTTTCATTTCTGGTGGGAGGAAAACTTCTTTTTACAGGAGATTGCCTCCGCCTCTGTGAGGGTGAAGCCCTGCCCTTTTACTCCTGCTTCAACAAGGTAAACACACTGCTTGCAGGTTCCGCTAGAAGGCTCGCTAATTTAAAGGGAGTGGAAAGTCTTTTGACTGCCCACACTGGTATAACGAATAATACTGATCGTGCCTTCGCGAAATGGCGTGAGCATGCAACGGCTAAAAAGAGAAGTGTAACCCGGTGAAGATCCTTCTCATTCATCCACAAAATTATCTTCAGAGACATTCCACAGGCATCTACAGCCGCAGCCTCAGATATGCGCCCCTTACCATGCCGACCCTTAAGGCACTCGTTCCGGAGGAGTTAAATGCCCAGGTCCGAATTGTTGACGAGATGGTTGAGGACCTGGATTACAACATTCCCGCAGACCTGGTCGGCATCACTGCTATCACCGGCACAGCAAGACGAGCCTATGAAATTGCCGATCGATTCCGCAAAAAGGGGGCCACGGTGGTGCTGGGAGGCGTACACCCTACCCTGATGGGTGAAGAGAGCGAAAAGCATGCAGACGCGATTGTCTACGGTTACGCAGAACGAAGCTGGCCTCGACTCCTGAGAGACTATGCCAATGGTTGCCTGCAAAAAGTCTACCGCGACGACGAACCCTTTGTTCCTTCTCTCATTGTGCCGCCCGACCGCTCTTCTATCCATTGGCGTGATTATATAGGCTGGTGCACCGTTGAAATGAGCAGGGGCTGTTCAAATAACTGTGATTTTTGCATCAGCCATCGGTTTCATCGACAATACATTTGCCGCCCAATTGGAGATACGATTCAGGAAATAAAGTCGCTTCGCAGCAAAATTCTATTTTTTCTCGACCCGAACCTTATTGGTGACAAGGAACATGCCAAGGAATTTTTCACGGAACTAGCCAAGCTCAGAAAATGGTGGTTGGGCTGCGCTTCCATGGACGTCGTTGATGACCCTGAACTCCTTTCCCTGATGAGAAAAAGCGGTTGCAAGGGACTGCTTATGGGTTTCGAATCCCTTCGTCAGGAAGCACTTTCTTCGGTTGGAAAAACCAAAAACATAGGAAAAAAATACAGCGAGGTCGTCGACACCCTTCACGAGCATGGCATCCTGGTACAGGCTTGCTTTGTATACGGTTTTGATTCCGACGACATTTCTGTCTTCGAGGAATCGGCAGACTATATAGTGAAAGCCAAGTTTGATCTCCCCCAAATCAGTATCTTTACCCCCTTTCCCGGGACGCCGATATTCGACGAACTCGACAGCCAGAATCGGATACTCACACGAAACTGGTCCCTTTACAATGGACAAAACGTAGTGTTCCAGCCAAAAAGAATGACCGTTGAGGAATTGAAGCGCGGAGCTGATTATATCCGCAAAAGGGCATATTCCTGGAGCGCCCTTTCTCGCCGACTTCTTTCAAAACCGCTTTGGGTGAAACCTCTGGTGCTTATGTCTTATATTGGGTTCCGCTTCTATCAGCATCGCATCGTACAGGCCGGAGAAAAACGATCCTCCAGTGGCACGTGATCAACGGTCATAACCAGCCAAATCAAGCGGTTGCACCTCTTCTTCAAAATAATGATGAAATGACTGTGGTAACTCACGGTAATCAAGATTTTTTACAACCGAAGAAAGATCTCTGGAGTTATAGGTGTTCCAGAAAAGCACGACTTTTCCACTCAGAATCTGCTTGCGAGCGTCCTTAAGAAGAGCTGAAAACGCCTTTGCGGAATAGGTACCGTTGAGAGTGATCCCGGTTTCCTTTTTCATGAGATTGGCTGCCTTGACAGACTGATCAGTGAATTGGGCATAGCCAGGCCCCAAACAGTCATCCCTGACAAA
>CALZIH010000407.1 GCA_945787305.1 uncultured Desulfobulbaceae bacterium
TTCCAATTTATCTTGATTTGTCCTCTCCAGTCTGGAGTATTTCTGGGCATGATGTGCCCAAAGTCAATGCACTTCGTGATAACAGGACATGTCAGAAGCGGTGTGAAACCCCAACACTATTCATGTCAGGTGACCTTTGCATATTTTTAAGCAAAACAAAAGATATAATAAGGTTGGCAGGTGGGCGAAGCGGATATACTTGAAGGACGTTAATCGGATTTATGTTTGTGCCACAAGTGCTACAGCTCAGCTAGTGTGTCCCGGCTGTCTTACAATAATTTTCTGATGAGTTTTTGGCGACCAATTGACTCTTTTGTATGCATGCATCCCGTACTTAAAAGCATTTCGATTGCCTTTGGGTCCGTCTGCTGATTTGCCACCATCCATTCGACAACGACCATTATCCACCCCCGATGCCCCTTGGCAATACACTACTCAGTCTGATATGGTTAAATCGCCCATAATAAACTGGTGATCATAGTCTCTTTTTATTTGTTATCACTGGATACCAGTGCTTGCAACGAGGTGCAGATAGCATCTTCCAGTTCATGGCCAGAGGTGAGGTCGCCATTATACAATGGTTGATCAGATTGATGATATACGAGGTCTTGGCCTTGTATAAATTGGCTTTGTCGTGGAGTTGCCTCTACCTGAATATGGGCGTTTCAGGTGTTTTAGCTCTTCCCACAGGAGTTAAATGGGCCGAGAGGCTCAGGCATGTTCCAGAGTGGGACCGGAAGAAAGTTTTTTACAGGCTACTCGCCTGGGTAGTACATTTACTCTGTTCATTTTTCCATTGTTATAGGCTTATTTTGTTACAGGTGAGATAACATGAATTATGTACAAAGAGGATTTTTTTGGATTTGTGTATATCTCTGCATGGTTCTGACGCCATTGTTTGTTTTGCTATTGGCACCCGGCCCGTTGGGTAGCGGTTTCTGGTGGGATTTTTCCATTGCGCTTGGTTTTGCCGGTACGTCTATGATGGCTGTCATGTTTGTCCTCACCGCCCGTTTTCGACGCGCGGCCGCACCTTTCGGCATTGACCTGATTTATTATTTTCATCGCTGGATTGCTCTTGTGGCATTTGTTTTTGTTTTAGCCCACCCGCTCATTCTAATCTACCTTGATCCAAGTCTGCTCAGCGGCAAGTGGCCTTGGGTTATGCCTGGGTATCTGCTTTCTGGTGCTTTCTCTGTTGCGGCATTGACAACGCTAGTGGTCACTTCCCTGTGGCGGCAGCAATTGAAAATTCATTATGATGCCTGGCGAATCTGGCATGGGCTCCTCGCTATTACCGCCTTAGTGTTGGCAATTGTTCATATTGAATGGGTCGGAAATTACGTTTCATCACCCTGGAAAAGGTTGCTCTGGTTGACCATTTCGACTTGCTGTCTGGCTCTTTTGTTATATGTACGGTTGATAAAACCGTTAGTATTGCTCAGGCATCCATATAGAGTGGAGCAGGTGGTGAAAGAAAAGGGTGATGCCTGGACCCTGGTTCTGCGACCGGAAGGGCACCGTGGCTTTACATTCATGCCTGGACAGTTTGCCTGGCTGACTCTTTGGAATTCTCCCTTTGCCCTCAAAGAACATCCTTTTTCCATATCTTCAAGTGCAATTGATACGAAGACGATTCATTTTACCATTAAGAAGCTGGGCGATTTTACCGCGCGGATTAAAGACGTTGTCCCGGGCCAAACAGCCTACCTTGACGCACCATACGGTGCGTTCAGTATTGATCGCCATCCATATTCTGACTATGTGTTTGTCGCCGGCGGCATTGGAATCGCCCCTATCATGAGTATGCTTCGCACCCTGGCAGACCGTGGCGATGACCGATCATTACTTCTCATTTACGCATACAAGACCTGGGAGGGCCTTACTTTCCGGGAAGAGTTGGAAAAGCTGAAGGAACAGCTTAATCTGCGTGTCGTGTATGTCCTGGAAAATCCACCTGATGGGTGGGAAGGGGAGAAAGGGTTTGTCACCGATGATCTGCTTTCCCGTTATCTGCCGGGTGCCCCTGCACGCTATCATTATTATCTCTGTGGCCCGGCAGTTTTGACCACCTTAGTGGAAAAGACACTGCAAAGGCAGGGAGTGCCACTTTACCGCATACATTCTGAACTTTTTAATCTTGTCTGACTTGCCATTAGGGAGTGGTCATAATGCGTCTTTTATTTGCAAGAGTATTGGCAATTATAACAGGGCTTCTTATTTTGATTCTGTCAGCTTTATTTGCATTTTTGCAAAACTATTAATTTAGCCCTTGGTTTTAACTCTTTGTAAGTATGGAAGGGTTGATAATAATGCAATTTTTTGAATTTTTCATGACTCTATTAAAATAGGCTTGTGCGACATCTACCCCCTTTCCGATGTGTATGGATCCAAGTTGTTGAGATTCATTCAGAAAGGTACGTTTAAGAATATTATGATAGGTTCATAACCGTACCTTTCTGTTCAAATGGACCCGC
>CALZIH010000408.1 GCA_945787305.1 uncultured Desulfobulbaceae bacterium
CTAACGACAGTACCAGAGCTACATACAGGGGACTTAAACCCCATAAGATTACGCGCCCATGCCAGGCATACACCAGTCAGTTGACAGGGACGGTCAACACCGAAGCACTGCCAGTCCCTCACTTCAAAGGTTCGGCAGTGAAAAAACTGCACAGGATCAAAGAAGATGAACTCGTAAAAAGTCGAAAACGACATTTGCACTGCACGGAAATACTGTGACTTATGACCTTTTCGTCGTCGGTGGCGAGGCCTTTTACGACACCGACAAAAAACAATGTGGAAATTTTCTTGGTATGCCTTGACCTTGAACAAAAAACCTCATTTATGGGCAGACACTAACTAAAGCGGGCTTTGCCCGCAACCCAGGTTTATAGATATCAGACTGTAGGCTGAAGGCTGTTAGCAAAAGACTAAAAGAAGCAACCCTAAAAGTCTTCAGCCTAAACAGCTTCATCCTGAGAACCTTTTGTTATTACAATAGAAAGTTGAGATTATTTTCTCGGAGTCTACACTTACCTGTTTTTTATGACAGGAGTTCAGGGGTAAGGCACTGATATGATCCAATCATGGCAAACTTCAAAGAATATGATTTTTGTGAAGCCATCGTCAAAGCTTTTCAACTTCAGGATTTATCTAGAGCACTGAGTAACGTTTTTACCTGAGGATGGCTTGCCAAATTTTCAGATTCCGGAACTTGATGTTTTTGCCCTGCCAAAGGTTATCAACATGTAGGAAAATCACCGAACAAGGTGCTGAGTGGATGCGAACGAGCGCGGCAGCGCTAACGCAGCAAGGGTTTGAGCGTACCTCTCAGCTTGCTCTACACTCTCGTCAAAAAGGAGCTAACTATGGCTACTATTCGTTTTGGAGTTTGGAACATGGAGTGGATGAATGACTTGTTTACTGATGGACCAATATTCAAGAGCGACGACACCCAGGTACGCGGTCCTAATCCCAAACGCGAACGTCATGAGCCATCGGTCAAACATAGGCGCGAGTCCTTGTCGGGACTGCTTAACGAGATAGACGTCGATGTACTAGTTGTCGTCGAGGGACCAAACAAAGCCTCAGAACTCCAGCTCTTTTTTGACTCAGATGTCAACGGTACATGGTCTTGTGATGTTCAGCCGACCAAAGGAGGGTCACAGATTATAGGTCTCGCTGTGCGAACCGATAAAGGGCACTTTGCTGAAACCCCTTATATACGCTTTCACATTGATGAAGGTCAGGGTGGTGAAAGCGAACGACTCAGTAGATCAACAAATACCTTTGCATTAGATACCGACGATGATGACATCCAAGAACTTCACGGATTTGAGCGAAGACCCCTCTACGCGGAAATTCAACTCGCCAATAACAAGAGATTTCGAGTCGTTGGACTTCATTTGAAGAGCAAAGGTATCTTCCAGTCTTATGAATGGTCCAAGTGGTGGGCCCGGGCAGATGCAAACCGCAAAAAAATTGCAGCACAGTGTACCCAGCTTCGTCAAGAATTTATTGACTATTACTTAACAGAAGATTCTACAAAGGATGTGCCGTTAATCATTTGCGGTGACATCAATGATGGACCGGGGCAAGACACAAGTGAAAAGCGATTGAAAGTGAGCGGCATCGAAAAACTGATGGGTACAGTCTGGAAACCAGGTTTATGCCTCGGCAACGCCTTATACGATGCGCTGGATGACGACGATAGGTGGCGGATCGACCTCTCATCGATACATACGACAAGTTTTCGGGATCCAATTTTTGGTACATATCGAAAGGTCTGGATTGATCATATCCTTTATTCACGAAATCGACCGGCCGGTTGGCTTGGTGATGCGACAGTACATAATGTAATGCAGGATGGTCAGAAGGTCTGGGAGAAATACGGATATGCGTCCGATCATTTTCTTGTGACGATTGAAATTGATACAGCAGCCCTTTGATACTTAAATAAACGAAAACGATGAGACATTGCGATTTTCAATAAGGGGATGAAAAATGAATGGCACAGAGCTACCTGACATCATCGAACAACTGAAAGAGGTGGACACAACCAAGCTGTTCTTTACCGATTTGCACGGTCGCCTGAAACACCTTTCAGTCAACCCGCATGATATTGAGAGTACCCTGCAAAACGGTGTAGGTTTCGACGGCAGTTCCATCGCCGGCATCGCTACGGTCGATAATAGCGACCGGATTTTGAAGCCGGTTATGGAGAGTTTTCGCCTGGTCGATTTTGGTGACCGGAAAGTTGGCTTTTTCGTCGGACAGATATTCAACCACGATGGCTCGCGCTCCGAAAGTGATCCCAGATACGCCCTGGAAAGATCAATCGATAGCGCCGCTAAAGACTTCCAACTCATGTTCATAATGGGTCCGGAGCATGAATTTTTTCTGCTTAACGGTGATGAATTCAACAGCGAAATCCATACCGACAAGCTCGACTATTTCGGTTCATCGCCAACTGATATCGGAGACCTGGTACGCCAG
>CALZIH010000409.1 GCA_945787305.1 uncultured Desulfobulbaceae bacterium
TCTTTGATCGCTTTTATCGTGCAGATCCAACTGATTCAGGTGTCAGGGGCACAGGCCTGGGGTTGAGTATCGTTAAATATATTGTTGAGGCCCACGGTGGCAGCCTGACCGCAGAAAGTCCGGGACCCGGCCAGGGGGCAACCTTTACCATGGAGATTTGAGCTGATATGGTTTTAGCTCCGCCAGTGGTGCCCTGTATTATACTCCTTCATCCCTTTTCTGTTTCTCACAACATAAGATAGAAGATGCCATTTATAAGGGACCAGAATAGTATAATGCCTGTGAATACAACACATATAAGGCTTATAACCTTATGACCTCTTTTCTCTCGAAAACGTTCTTTGTAACCGAGGAAATAGCCTGATAGGGCCCCAACAAGCATACCTCCAGCATGCCCCCAGTTATTAATGCCTGGGACGATAAAACCAAAAATAAATATACCCAAAGCCCAACCACCGATTTGGCTATAGACAGCGTTACCGTATGTTCCTCCCCGGCTTTTACCGTAGTACAAAGCTGCACCGATCAAACCGCACACTGCAGCTGAAGCTCCGATAGTAAATCGAACTCCAAGCAACGACGAAATGAGAAAACCACCTATACCACTTAAGGTAAATATGATGATCATTTTACTTGACCCGTACTCTCGTATAACTAAAGGTCCGATCTGGTAGATTGCTATCATGTTGAAGACTAGATGCAGCAGACTACCGTGCAAATAACTTGCGGAGATAAGTGACCACCAACGATTGAGCTGAAATATCGGTATGGTGCCAGTAGAGCCAAGTACAAGGAGGCTATTGTTGCTCGGTGAGAGAAAATTAAAAGGACTACTTGAAAAACCTGTGTGTCTCAGATCAATAACCAAAGAGATCGCAAACATTGCAATGTTCGTTACAAGTATCACTTTCAGTATGGAATCATTTACACCTGTTCCTCTATTAAAGATATTGTCATTCCAGATAGAGCCAGGATTTTTCAGGCCACAGGAGTGGCATTGAGCATTAGAGCGGCTGACTAGTTTTCTGCAATTCGGGCAGGGGACTGAATTTCTTCTCTTTGGTTTGTTCATAAAAGTGGCAAACTCAATAATTGTTGTCGGTGTCGCAAAAAGCCTCGCCACCGACGGCGGACAGGTTATAACTCATTGTTTTTCCATACTGTGCAATTTGCGTTTGACTTTTTACGAGTCCATCAATAATTGGGAGACAACCAGAAAGTGAAGATTATTCCTGAATCAAAAAAAACAGTGTAACTCTCTGGAAAATAAAATAATTATTACTCGTCAAGGCAAAGGGTTCAATCGGCTGAAGCTCTTTTAGAACGCCATTTTTTCCTTGTTAACGGCCTGCAGCGAAAAAACCTACGGACTTACCCGTCTTAGAAATTAAGCGAAACAGTGAACAGGACTTCTCGGGCCGGTTGGCGACCTTCAAGCACCAAGCGGTCGGTTACCCAATTGAAGGTGTTGTCAAACACGTTGAAGACCTTCAAGCTTGCCAGCCCTCTTTTATCCGGGAACTGATAACCGATTTCGAGATCGGTTATTGCCGCGGTTTCATATGGCCTGCTGTTTTTGTTGTCAATGCAACGTAAAATTTGTCCTGCTCCGGCAAAAAAACCATCGGGTCCCACATAGCGAAGACCCAGTTTGAAGAGATGTTCATTACGATTGACATTACTCAGCTCACCCTGCAACGGATCAACATCATCGTCGACTTTGAGGTACCGATAGCTGCCGGAAAGTCCGATTCGGTCCGTGAGCAACTGGTTGTGCTCCAGCTCTACTCCATCTGCCTGACCGCTCAGTTCACGTTCTATCTCGTGTTCCTGGACAACGATTCTATCCGTGGAGTCTTTATCCAGGTGGAATATGTTAAACGTGGTGAACCCATCCTGCCATTCATGATCCCAGGCAAACGCATATTCTGTGTTTTCCGAACCTTCCAGGCTGTTGCGAAAGACCTGCAGACCGGCAACGTCGGTAGGGTCAAGGCGTGGCGCAATGAAGGGGAGGATATACCGGAAGGCCGCCAGTCGTAGGGTATCTCGGGTTGTCGGGGTGACAATCAATCCAAAACGTGGATTGAAATTCTCTACAACCCATTCTGTTGCGTTGAAAACATTGCCGTTCTCAATGCGATCATAATAACCGGCAATCTCGGCACTCAACCAATCGTTGACGCGCCACAGGTCTTGCAGGTAGTAGCTTTCGTACCTGAGATCCAGATCATTTTCCTGCTCTGCAAAGGGGAAGCGTTGCGACTGGTTTGCAGTCGACAGGAGAAGCTCTGTTGTATCTGTTGCTTCAGAATTACCCCAATATTGTAGGGTGCCGAGCAGCAACTGGTGGTTTTGTATATTAAACGTATAATGCAGTTGACTCTGAAAAAACGGGCGATCTGCATCGATGAAGCGCTCGGCATCAATATTTGAACCATCAGGCAATGTCGT
>CALZIH010000410.1 GCA_945787305.1 uncultured Desulfobulbaceae bacterium
TTGCACTTTCCACCTTAAGTGCCAAGTGCCGCTAATGGATGTTTCAGGATCAAGCCATAAAAAGAATCCAGATGAATCTGAGTCAAACTTTGGTGAGCCAAACACTGGTCCGATCTGGTTTTCCAGTAGACCGATAGATTCATAAACCTCTGAGAAGGTTCCATCGCTATTGTTACGATAAAAATAAGGACGATTGCGCTCATGGTTGTTAACGAAGATGTCCTCGTCGCCATCGTTATCGTAGTCCACCACGCTTACGCTAAAAGTGCTTTTCCATGCTGGTCCTGCGTGGTGACGCTTAATTCCAGCGTCGTCTGTAACATCTAGAAACACTAGTGTAGTTTTTCCGAGTGTCCATAGATAAGCCGATTTAAGGTAAGGATAAAACGGGATAGCCAATAGGCTGAGAAATAGAAATGTACTTATAAGTATAATAGCCTTATATGTGGAAGATTTTGTGGGGGGCATATGAAATTATCCTACTTATTGGTAGTCAGCGGAGAATGTATGTGCGGCTTACTTCTTTGCCGAACGCTGATTCATTCCTGAATGGTCAAACAACATATCATTTTGTTTATTCATGCATATCACCTTTCAATATCGGTTGTAGCAGTAGATGCAACATTTACCAGTCGCTTGTGAATGGTTAATGGCAAAAAGGCAGGCAGCATGCGTTTCCAATCTTTTAGGTCACCATAACCAGCCATCATCACACGCCGAAATATGCTTCTAGCGCTGATTAGATCCCCTTGCCAATAGCAATTATATCCGCGCTTAAGAAGTACTCCGAACGTCAATTCGCGTGTTTTGCTCCGCCCCAGTGTTTTGCGAACATCAGAATTTTCGTGGAGGTAAGTCCATTGTGCACTGAGGTGATTCAGCGCCAAACGTACTTGATCGTCAGTTGCTCGCGGACCTTCATGGTGATAGTAGAAAGCCAATACTTCCGGTACACGTATGATTTTATTGTTTGTCACAATTCGAAGCCAGAGCAGAAAATCCTCAGAGGTCGGATAACGGGCATCAAATCCGCCAACCGATTGTATAGCGTTACGTCGAGTTAAGGCAGCATGTATTGGCCAACGGCAGTTCTGAATCCACAATGACAGCTTGTCGGGAGTCTCATAATCTGGAGGAATGAAGGGCTTGCCTCTGCCATTATCAAGGCCGACGTTTTGCCAGCCGCAATATGCCAAGGCCACATCTGGTCTGGTATGTAGTCCCAAGAAGAGTTGTTCTAGCGCAGTGGGGGCCCATGTGTCATCTGCGTCGAGAAACGCGATGTATTCGCCCTGCGCCATAGCTAAGCCACGATTTCGCGCAGCACATACACCTTGGTTTGACTGAGTTACAATTTTTATGCGAGGGTCCTCGAACGTGCCAAGTACCTCGAGGCTGTCATCGCTGGAACCGTCATTGATTACGATCAGCTCAATTGCTTGGTGGGTTTGCTGGAGGACGCTCTTCACGCTGTCAACAATGTTCTTCCCCGCATTGTAGCAAGGCATAATGACTGAGATTAGATCAGGATGTCGTTCCCTGCTCATAATTTATCTTTCTGGGATAGAGGGCTTTTACACAAAAGCCCTGCGAAGTTATGTTGATTATGTGTATAGAGAACAAAAGTATGCGGGGAAGAGCTGGTCATAATCATTTGTAATTGTATCTACCCATCTCATCGCCCACAATTTTGAGTAGTCGCCGGCGTTCAAAGAAGGTGAGGGCCTGCTTGTTTTCTGCCTGCCAGTCGACTCGGCTTTTTGCGGCAAAATCGCTGGGTAATGATATTTCAAGATATCTAGCTAAAGCATCCATAGTGTTAGGTGAGCTTAACAGGTCTTCGTAACGCACCCGGTGGCCGAATTCAGCCTGGCGGAACTCTCCGGCAAGTTGCCGCCAGTGATTTGCATAATAGATTAGTGGATTGGCATTGCCGTGGTGCCCCATCCAATTGCGTCGTTTGATGGAGGTTAAACAATTGATTGGGTTGCGTATCAGGAAAATGAATTTGGCATCGGGAAAAAGACGCTTCATGAAACGGGCTGTCTCAATGCCTGATTGAACCTCCTTAACTCCCCAGTTCTGGTAACCTAGCTCTGCAGCCGGTTCGGCGTAGCTAATTTCAAAAAATTTACGGAAGGCATTGAAAAGAGTCTCCTGTGGAGGATTCAGGCATGCCACCCATTTATGAACATTCTCTTTGCCACTGAGCAGGAGCTGCTGATACTGTTCCTCTCCATTGCCACCAAAGCCGTGCTTAAAACGCTGCCCCCCAGGGCCGAGCATTTGTGCGTAACGATCTTGGGCATCGGCAAAGTTGTCTAGAGCGCCACCCGCTTCACCCCAGATCAATGCTTCTCCGGAGGCTGTGATCATGCGTTGCAACATAGTACTGCCTGAGCGCCATCCTGCTGAAAAAATGAAAATGGGTTTGTCCAAAATTAGCC
>CALZIH010000411.1 GCA_945787305.1 uncultured Desulfobulbaceae bacterium
CTGTTTTGCTGCTTTTGTGTCAAATTTAATGGGTACAACAATATGCTCAACCGATGGAGCGATTGTTATGAGCCACTCCAGGGACTTGGGAACGCTGCCGCCAATTTGAATACCGGTGAGATTGCCACCGGGATTGGCCAGGCTGTTGATCACCCCCGAGTGTATAGGATCATTCATTGCAAAAACCAGAGGGATGTTTTTTTCGCCGGCTAAGACACGGGCTTTTTTGGTTGCAGGGGTTGTGACCGTAAAGAGCATTGATACGTTCCGGCCTATCAATTCCTGCAGGGCAGAGTCAATATCACATGTGCCTTCACATGGATCTACAACACATGAGCCTTCACACGGATATTCAATGATGTTTATACGATTATCTTGATCATATTCCCGTAAACCGTCAATAAATCCCTTTGATATTGCCTGTGTCGCCTTGTTGGGGTTGAGTAGCCCCACATCAAGCGATATCGGCTCATCCGTACTCTTGCAGGATGAGGTGCAGAGCGTGAGGATAATCAAAATGACCATGGTTGGCCAGGCCGTTGATTGTTTCAGCATGGTGTTTGGTTCCCTAGAGGTTATTAAAAGTTATGGATACACCTGTCTTTTTAATACGCATGGATTCTAGCTGTTCTCTGCTATTTTATGTTTTTTTCGTTTAATATTCAAACTGTAAAAAAGAATGCACGCCTGGTTGTTATCCGGCGTGCTTTTTCCCGCTCTTAACAATATCTTGCCGTTCCGTGACGGTCGACGGGTGATAAAATCAATGCGGGAATCCAAGGGATCTACCCAAATGTATCCACCCTTAAGTGGTCCGCCGTTTGCCGGTGCACGCCCTGGAGAAGGGGTGTCGGATCAGCCGATACGGAAATGCCCGATGACCCGAACGGGGAGGGGCCGGCAAATACAATCCGGCACGCATGATCAGGCTGCCACCACGATGGACTCCGGCGCACTGTGCACAATCATGCCGTCGTTGGATCCAGTTCCTGCCGTATTTGCTTAATGAGGGTTAGGTTATCCATAAAACAATCGTAGACATCAGGGTCGAAGTGCAACCCCTTGCCTTCTTTAAGGATACCTAAAGCCTTTTCTTCCGGGAAGGCGGGACGATACACTCGGTCATACACCAGGGCATCGTAGACATCGACTAGCGCAGTGATTCTTGCTGCAATCGGAATGGTATCGCCAACAAGGCCGTGTGGGTACCCCGAACCATCCCACTTTTCATGATGGCTGAGGGCGATTTGTCCGGCAAGATGCAGGAGAGGGATATCCGTGCCGCTGAGAATTTTTGCGCCGATAGTGGTGTGCTCTTTCACCTTGTTGAATTCTTCCTCTGTCAGGCGACCCGGCTTCAGAAGTATGGTATCTGAAATGCCTATTTTGCCAATGTCATGCATTGGCGCTGTTACACGAATATCGTCAACCTCAGTCGGCGACAGGTGAAGTCCCTTTGCCACAGCCTCGGAAAACAGTCCTATCCTTCTGATGTGCTGACCCGTATCGTCATCTCGATATTCCGATGCCCAGACCAGTCTCAAGGCTATTTCTTCTTCTCGTTTGCGAATATCCCTGGTCCGTTCGAGTACTTCCTGCTTCAGATTGTCCTCATATTTTTTGCTTTTCAGAAACAGACGTCTTCTTTCAAGTGCTGAGGCCACGTTGATCAAGAATTCATTTTGTTCAACCGGTTTAATCATATACCCATAAGCGCCGAGATCAAGGGCTTTGATAGCGGTGCCCCTTTCATCTACCGCGGTTGCCATCAGGACAGCCATGTCAGGGTATTGGTCCCTTGTCTCTTCCAGAAGTTCGATGCCTGACTTGTGAGGCATCATAATGTCAGAGATCATTAATGAAAAATGTTCATCTGCCAGCAATGCAATCGCTTCGTCAGCGCTATTGGCTGTCTGGCAAGCATACCCATCGATTTTAAGCCAGCGGGAAATGATGTTGCATATATGCGGTTCGTCATCCACGATCAGTATTTTTGCATCTGTCTGATTTGCCGGCTTTTGGGTTATGGTATCAAGCATGTTTTGTCTCTCCAGGTGATTCAAGAAATAATGACTGTCTGTATTGAACAGGAAAAAGAACTCGGTTTATGGTTGCAAACGGACGGATTAACGCAAGAAAGTGAAGAATAACAAAAGTTTTCATGTCCTGGCTGATAAAGTCTTGGATGCAATAAATGAATTTTATCAAATAAAATGATTTTTGTGAAAAATATTCCGACCTCTCAAAAGGAGGAAGAGAAAAAAGAGCAAAACGAGCGCAAAGGAGTTGTCTTTGATAGGCTCTCTTTCTTGATATTTATTTAGGCTACCTTGAATGATTCCCGCCTTGCGCGGGAATGGCGGGATGGGTTACCACAGAGTCCGTCATGCCCGAGGGTTTTTATCGGGTATCCAGAAGATTACCAATAGATTTTGAGGGTTAAT
>CALZIH010000412.1 GCA_945787305.1 uncultured Desulfobulbaceae bacterium
CTGCCGTTGGCAGGATTTGATGTCATCTTTATGCGAACGAATCCCCCCCTTGATACGCTGGCGCTTAATTTTCTTGATTCTGTTCGTAACGATACATTTATCATTAACGACATAGACGGCCTCCGGATTGCCAACAACAAACTCTATACCACATCGTTTCCGGACGAGGCCAGGGAGTTCATGCCCCGCACCCATGTTTCAAAAAATCGTGATTACCTGAAAAAAGTCCTTGAATCCGGTGATGATGAACGGATGATCATGAAACCGTTGACCGGTTATGGCGGTCGTGGGGTCATAGTGCTTGAAAAGTCGGCCAAGCATAACATATCATCCCTCCTGGATTTTTACATCGGCGAGGGAAACAACACCAATTACGTCATATTGCAGGAATATGTACGCGGCGCGGAAAATGGCGATGTCCGTATCATGATGCTCAATGGAGAACCCATCGGAGCCATGCGACGTGTTCCTGCTCAAGATGATATTCGTTCGAATGTCCATGCCGGAGGAACTGTTGTCAAACACATGTTAAACAGTCGGGAAAAACAGTTGTGTAAGGCTATCGGCCCTAAACTGGTTCGTGATGGCCTCTATTTTGCCGGACTGGATGTCGTTGCCGGCAAACTCATTGAAGTGAATGTGTTAAGTCCAGGTGGAATAGTCAGGATCAATAAGCTTAATCGAACTAAATTGCAGGCCAGGGTGGTTGATTTCCTCGAACATGTGGTCTCCAGCAAAGAAATGTTGATTAGTCGCAAGCATCATTTCCGCAAGGCTATCGAAGATGCAGACCTTATCTGAAAAAGAAATTGTGCGTCGAATTCGCAGACGCGAGACATTTACAGCCATAATCGATCATGGCGGGTTCAGTATCAAGATCGACCGCTATGTTCCCGCTGTTTGCACCGCAATCCATGCCGGAAACAAGGTCAGTGACAGCTTAGCCGGCAACCTTCTAGTGGAAGAAGCGGAGAGAAAATACGAGGAAGATCCCTATACCGGTGAAATGTTGGCTTCGTTTCCGATTGTTCTACAGGGGCTCGATTCACGCTATATGTATGATCTCAATCGTCCGCCTGATGAATGTATCTATGAAACGGCTTGGGGAAAAGAAGTATGGCGTAATCCCCTCAACGAGAAGGAACGTAACGAGAATCTTGCCCTGCATGACAGCTATTACAGGGTGGTGGACGTTCTTCTTGGCACTCTGGTACAAAAGTTTTCCCGCTGCATCGTTTATGATCTGCACTCTTACAACTACAAGCGAATTGAAACCGAGACACCACTCTTTAACATCGGCACCCATTTTATTGATCAAGAGGCTTATGGCCCGGTCCTGAATAACCTGAAAAGACGATTGGTAAAGGCACAGTTGCCGAATATAGAAAACCGGGTGGCTTTAAATGAAGTCTTTTTTGGCCGAGGATATCAGGCTGCATTTATTTACCGGCAACATACCAACTGCCTCTGTATCCCTCTTGAGGTCAAAAAGGTGTATATGGATGAGTTACGCGGTGAACCGTATCCTCTTATCCTGGAAATAATCACGGAAACCTTGAAGCAGGCGATAAGCTATAACGCTTCCTACTTTACCAGAAAATATGCGGAAAAAAAGATGCGCCGCGCAGTTTTCTTTGCCGAGGAAAGCGACAGGGTTATCAAGAGAATAGATAAGGCTTTGTATAGGGTCGCAAAAGGAATCGACACCCTGCGCTATATCAACCCCGTTAATCTGGCCCAAGAGCGGAAAAGGTTTTTTGCCAGACATTGCAATTACTCGCCGCAGTTTCACTATCGGCAGTTAAAGATCGATCCCTTTGTCTTTCGCGAAAAGCTCTACGCTATTCCCGTTGACGACATTGGTGATGTAACCATACGGCAACTCTACCGCAGCACGGTTGACATGCTGGCCCGTAAAATCGACCTCCTGACCTGTATCGGAACTGAGCATTTTCTTTACAATTCGCTGCGATTCCATGGTGAACCAAGAAAGGCGGACATTGAATTGTCACGTTTTTTTATTGCCGCACCTCCCCTTGAGGAGGAGGAAAACAAAACGCTGCTCACTACAGAAGAGTGTGTGCAGGCCTTTCGGCAGGCAGTTGAAGACTATGGTTTTGACTGCCGGGTGGAGGTAACCAGTCTAATTGTCTCTAGAGCTATGGTGAACAATGCCCGCCGGACGGTCCTGATCAATCGTGGGGCTCGTTTTACAGCAACTGAAATTCAGGCACTCATTCATCATGAATTGGGTGTGCATATGGTGACAACCGTCAATGCAAATCTGTCACATTTGAAGATTTTCAAACTTGGCTTGCCCGGAAATACGCAAACTCAAGAAGGCCTTGCCCTGCTGAGCGAATATTTATCGGGTAACCTGACCCTCTCCCGGCTCAAAATGCTCGCCCATCGGGTCATGGCTGTACATATGATGGTG
>CALZIH010000413.1 GCA_945787305.1 uncultured Desulfobulbaceae bacterium
TCAAGCCATCCCTGACAGGTATGCTCGCTGAGTATTTCCATGACGCGTCCGTCAGGAGAAAGATTATCATCTTCGGAAATAGTTTCATCCATCCATGTTTTTCCGGTTACTTCGAACAGGGCGCCAAGGCGGTTAGAAGCGGTTTCATCAGGACCGAAGACACGGAAATTATGGCTCTTCATATTAAGTTTCATAACATCCCGCAAAAAGTTGCCGAGAACTCTCGTTGCTTCTCCAGTGGCCTGCCCTGGTTTTTCTACTTTTACGGCATAATCGCGGAAATCAGGCATCTTCAGGTTCTTCATGAGTACACCGCCGTTAGCGTGCGGATTGGCGCCCATGCGGTAGTTATGCTTTGGTGCAAGCTCTGCCAGCTCCTTTTTAAACGTACCGTTTTCATCAAATAACTCTTCAGGCTTATAACTCTTCATCCAGTCCTCAAGAAGCGCTACGTGGTCAGGCCTGTCCACCATCTCGGAGAAAGGCACCTGGTGAGACCTCCAGAAGTCTTCAGTCTTTTTGCCGTCCACTTCCTTAGGGCCGGTCCAGCCTTTTGGGGTGCGTAAAATTATCATAGGCCATTGAGGGCGTTTCGTGGTTCCGTTTTTTCTCGCTTTTTTCTGTATTGACCGGATCTCACGGATTATTTTATCCATTGTTTTCGCCATTAACTGGTGCATTGTATCAGGCTCTGATCCTTCGACAAAATATGGCTTATAGCCATATCCCGTAAAAAGATTTTCAATCTCTTTTCTGCTTATCCTCGCAAGCAGTGTCGGATTGGCAATCTTGTAGCCGTTCAGATGAAGAATTGGCAGGACCGCGCCGTCGTGTATTGGATTGAGAAATTTGTTGGAATGCCACGAGGCGGCAAGAGGACCGGTCTCAGCTTCACCGTCACCGACTACGCATGCTACAATCAAATCAGGATTGTCAAAGGCCGCTCCATAGGCATGTGAAACCGCGTAGCCAAGCTCTCCTCCTTCATGGATGGAGCCGGGAGTTTCAGGAGCCGCGTGGCTCGGTATTCCGCCTGGAAAAGAGAACTGCCTGAACAGTCTCCTCATCCCGTCTTCGTCCTGAGAAATGTTTGGATATACTTCGCTGTACGTGCCTTCAAGATATGTATTGGCCACCATCCCGGGTCCCCCATGTCCGGGGCCGCATATATAAATCATATTCAGGTCATTTTTCTTTATCACGCGATTGAGATGCACATAGATAAAATTAAGTCCCGGAGTTGTTCCCCAGTGGCCGAGCAGTCTCGGCTTCACATGCTCCAGTTTCAGCGGTTCCTTCAATAAAGGATTTGCGTATAGATAAATTTGACCTACTGAAAGATAGTTGGCAGCTCGCCAGTAGGCATTTATGTTTTTTGATTCTTCATTTGTCAAAGCAACCGCCATCATTCCCTCTATATTGGAAAAATATTTGAAATATTATTGAATACATAAACTTATATACTGTTTTCAGGTGATAGTCAAGCTTTTTATCATGCGCGCATACTCTCAAATTAAATACTAATTATCTCTGAGTTCGATAATTATTTATTCTTGAGCTGAAAGCTGATTGCTGATTGCTGAGAGCTGAAAATATCTGAGAAAGATTTATTCTATACCGTACAGAGTCGGAAGCAGCCAGGAATATGACAACCACAATAATAAAACCAGTGGAATCCCGACTTTAAGGAAATCGTTGAACGTGTATTCCCCTGCATTCATAATGAGCAGATTTGTTTTGTAGGCCATGGGGGTTGCATAACTCAGATTCGCGCCAAATAATACCGCAAGTACAAACGGCTCGGCAGGTTGCCCCATTTGAGCGGCAATGGAAATGGCAATAGGGGTGCCGATAACCGCTGCAGCGTTGTTTGAGACAATGTTGGTGAGGATTCCCATCACAAGGATAAGCCCGCTGATTACAAAGGTTGGTGATTTACTACCAACCAGGGACATAAAAAGCTGAGCAAGATAATCCGCCCCCCCGGTTTTCAGCAATGCAACCCCAAGGGCAAGACTGGCGACGACTATCAGGATGACCTGCACACTGAGAGCACTTGTGGCATCTTTCCATCCGAGACATCCGAAGAGAATCATTAAAAGCGCACCGAATGACGCACTGACAGCAATCGGGAGTATCCCCAGGGCTGCCGTTACCACGATCCCTGACATAATGATCAGCGCTATCGGGGCTTTTTTAGAGATGGGCAGATCTGTGGTGGCATCAAGCACCAGGAAGTCCTTTTCATTTTTGAGACCGGCAACCTGTTCCGTGGGTCCCTGAACCAGAAGGATGTCACCAGACATCAGCCGAATATCGCCGATTTCATTGTATACTTTTTCCATTTGCTTTCCAGCCCTGCTGATGGCCAGAATAATAATTCCATAACGGTCTAAGAATCGTAAATTTCTGATAGTATTGCCATGA
>CALZIH010000414.1 GCA_945787305.1 uncultured Desulfobulbaceae bacterium
ATAAGTGCATTTGCTTTGAGAAAACAAGCGCCGGTGGATGGTTTAATAAATGCGATGTTAAATGGTGGGCTAACCTATTACTTGCTCGCAGGGGTAGCAGATATACCGCTAATTTCACTCCCAGGAAGCAACTTCTCTCATTCACTTCTTGGAACGCTTGTGATACCGGCGATAGTTTTCGCCTTTGTTATTTCGCTGGTGACATCGGCAATCACTGTTAAGAAGAGAGTAAAGGGAGAGATTATACCAACCCTTAATGCCAGTGCGCCCTGGGTAAAGGGAGCATTGAAGTGGGGATTAGCCCATGTAGTCTTCAATATTTTCATTGTCTATAGTGTGGGCGCTATGCTTATACAGGTCTCCCCAGATATGCAGGTGTCGCGGATGGCTGCTACGGGAATCGTGTTTATGATTGCCGGTGTACTTGCTTATAGTGAGTCGTATTTTGCCATCATGAGGACGCCTAATGCGCGTGCCCCCAGCGTTGGCGAATACGTTTAGAAGTGTCTTAATCCGTAAACAGAAACGAAAGTCACAACACAGGAGACAATCATGAAACAGGAATCATATGTTTTAACAAAGCCCCGCAAGTGGGCTGCTGTCGGCTGCGTACTGGCGGGGGTAACCATTGCCGTTGCGGCAACAATGCCGAACGACGCGGCAGCCGCCACTAAAAAGGCTGCCAAACCCAACATCGTTCTGATTAATATGGATAACTTCGGCTACGGCGAACTCGGCGTTTACGGCGGGGGTATTCTCCGGGGTGGTGCCACGCCGCGCATCGACAAGCTGGCCAGTGAAGGGATGCGGCTGTTGAATTTCAATGTCGAGGCGCAGTGCACGCCCAGCCGTGCAGCGCTGATGACCGGCCGCTATGCCATACGCACAGGGAACGGTTCTGTGCCGCTCTCAAGCGATGCAGGTTATGCCACCGCCATGTTCGGCAAGTGGCACCTCGGCCAGACGGAGGGACGCTATCCCACCGATCAGGGTTTCGATGAGTGGTATGGCATCCCAAATTCGACCGACGAGAGCCTTTGGGTAGCGGATGAAATGTTCCAGAAGTTTCGAGAATTGGCAAAGAAAAGCGGCGAAGAGTCATTCATCAAGCAAGAGCACATTTATAGAGCCACAAAAGGCTCACAGCCAAAAGAGGTCAAGCTCTACGACCTGCCGGCAAGAATCGAGTTCGACCGTGAAGTCACCGATCTTGGTAAAGATTTCATGACACGCCAGGCCAAAGCCGGCAAACCGTTCTTCCTGTATCTGCCCTACACCCAGACGCATATGCCGGTGTTGCCGAGTAAGGAGTTTAAGGGCAAGAGTGGCAATGGCCACTGGGGCGATGTATTGATACAGATTGATGCCTATACCGGTGAATTACTGGATAAGGTAGATGAGTTAGGCATTGCTGATAATACTATTTTCATATTCACTTCGGACAATGGCGGCGAGATGACCCCCGATTACCAGGGGTGGAACGGCCCATGGAGTGGTTCCTATTTCACAGGTAAGGAAGGGTCCTTACGGGTGCCGTTTATTGTGCGCTGGCCTGGTAAAGTTCCGGCAGGCAAGGTCTCCAACGAGATCGTTCACCAGTTTGATCTGTTCGCGACAGTGGCAAACATTGCCGGTGGTAAAGTGCCGACAGATCGTGTCATCGACAGTAAGGACATGACGGATTTCTTCCTCGGTAAACAAGAGCAGTCCGGTCGAGACGGCTTTGTGGTCTATGTCGGTGAAGATATTCACGGCGTGAAGTGGCATAACTATAAGATGCTGTTCAAGGAGATGGAAGGAGATGTGGGTACTGGGAAAGTCAACGTGTTCCCGATACCTCATTTTTACGACCTCTATGTAGATCCCAGAGAGCAATATCCAACCACCAAAGCAACAGGAGGTGCTTTATGGCAACGTTGGGGACATGGGCCGATTCTAACAGCACATATGAAGTCGCTGGCCGAGGAACCACCCATTAAGCCGGGCACACCTGATCCATATGTACCTGCTAAAAAGAAATAACAAGCCGAGCCGTGCAAGCCGCGCCGGAGATTCCTTCGGCTCGGCTTGCATACTCGCTGAGGACAGAGGGCGTCATAAAAACGGAAAGTCTAAATTATGTTAACCAATAGATGCACACTCGCCAAAAACGCAGCAATGGTACTGTTCCTTGTGGTGAGCGTACTGCTCTTCACAGTAACGTCTGCACTGGCAGACGATGCCCAGGCAAAGAGCAGTGGCATTCTGCCATTGGCCGACTACTCCGGTGATTTTGCTAAACGTTCCTACCTGCTGGGCGATTTCGGCGGCAAACGGACCGAATGGGCCAAGCAGGGATTCACCTTCGATATCGATTACAACCAGTATTTCCAGGCTGTTACCGATGGCGGGATCGATCGTGATTCGGAGTATGGCGGTACCATCGATTACAACATCAATGTCGATTTTGATCGCATGGGGCTGATTCCCGGCGGTCTGCTGCAGATGCGCGCCGTATCGCGCTACGGGGACTCGGTCAACGGCATCAGTGGTTCCCTTATCCCGGTTAATGCGGATGCGACACATCCCACTACTTCGACCTTGGATGACGATGTAGGCCTCTGGCTCCCCGTGATCAATTACACCCAGTTTCTCAGTGAGAAGTTTGCCCTGGGTTTCGGTAAGTATGACACTTATGACTCCACCAACGAATTTTCGGGTGGCCGCGGCAGAAGTCAGTGGTTGAACCAGAACTTGAACATGCCCATTTCTCCTGCGCTAATCGTTCCTTACAGTGTTCTGGGGGGCGTTGCACTGTATATGCCCAATCCGAACATGACGATCACCGGCATGGTAGCCACGAGCACAGATACTTCGAACAGCTCCGGCTTCGACAACTTCGACGACGGCATGTTCGGCTTGCTCTCACTCACAAATCAATACCAGATCAGCAGTCTGCCCGGTGGTTTCGGCCTCATGTACGGGTATGGCTGGGATGGTAACTTCAACGAAATAAACGGTCGTATCAACATTGATCAAGGACAGTTGACACCGAGCACCAAGGATTCCACCTGGGCTGTTTCGGCCGACTTCTGGCAATACCTGTGGGTAGAAGGGGACTCCTCGCAACCTGTCGATAGCACCAACGGACGCCAGGATTTGCAAGGCGTGGGTGTCTTTTTCCGTGTACAGACTGCCGACAAGGATAC
>CALZIH010000415.1 GCA_945787305.1 uncultured Desulfobulbaceae bacterium
ATTTTCACCACAAAAATCTGTTTAACTCGTTGTTTCATATTAATATAAATAGAAAATAGTTAATCTGTCTCCCGGATTGGTGAAAAAAATTCAGTCCCCTACATCGAAAAAGGCAAAACCGTAGTTTCTCGTCACGGATTCAGGTTTAACTCAAAATGGGTTTTGAGAAATGCGGGTCAGGTGCCCTGATTACTTGTTACTTGCTGCAAGTCCAATTCCTGCACCGATAAACGTGGTGCCAATTATTTTGTTGATATATTGCGCAATTGTGGCTTTTGAAAAGAGTATCACGATGTTCTGCCCACCAATCGCATAAGCCATGAAACAGCAAAATGCTATAATACCTCCGCTCCCCATGAGCATAGCGAACTGCGGGATGAACGCAGCAGTGGGATCGATAAATTGGGGAAATATTGCCGTAAAAAACACAATGGCCTTGGGGTTGCCGGCAGTTACAAAAGCCGCCTGCAGGTACATTTTTCGAAGAGATGCTTTAGAGGAAAGATGACTGTCCGGCTTTTCTGAAACCGCCATCTTGGGTGAAAACCATATGCATAGCCCCATATAGACCAAATACGCGGCGCCGGCCCATTTTATACCATTAAACAAGCCTTCTGAAGCAATCAGAATTGCTCCCAGGCCGGCAATTGAGACGGCTGCCTGGAGTAATGTGATAGATACATTACCCAACGCTGAGACAATGGTTCTTTTTGCCCCATATTGCATGCCATGGGTCAAAGCCAGCAGCATACTGGGTCCGGGCACGATGGAAGCAATAAAGACCGTTACTGCGTAGACAAGAAAAGACTCTAAAGACATGTAAGATCTCCGTTGAAGGTGACTTGAACCTTACCGATTACCATCAAAGTGCGTAAGATAGCGTTCGGGTCAGCGCCTTTCGACTATTGCTCCGTTTTCCAACTGTTATAACGACTTTTCCCTGAGGGTGGCCCGTATGTAGTGTGTGCAATTGCCTTCATCAATGTGCTTCGAAAAGAAACTCCATGCAAAGAGCATGCAGCAAAATGAAAACATTCAGGTTTTCACAATTTTCTCTGCATGGCAGTAATGCATTATTAAGCTTGCACCAGCACAGGCCTATTTCTTTATCTTCCGATACAGAAACAACAGGAGAATGGCACCGCCGGTAGCCAGAAAAAGACTCCCTAGATTAAACCCTGTAACGGCCCCCATTCCTAGGAAGGACCCGATATATCCACCGACGAAAGCCCCCGCTATTCCTAGCAAGATGGTAATGATAATTCCACCAGGATCTTTGCCGGGCATGATGAATTTTGCAAGTACGCCTACGACCAACCCCATCACAATCCATGATAGAAATCCCATTGTAACCTCCTTTGTTGAGTCTATATTCAAACAGTTATGACTACATTCCCCTTTTTATGCCCTTTTTCAACGTACTGGAAAGCCTCGGCTGTTTTTTCCAGCGGGTAGCACCTATCTATAACCGGTTTTAACTTCCCTGCCCCTATAAGCTCCTTGAAAAACTCAAGATCTTCAATACTTCCGTCCGCTACCCCGCCTTTCACTTTCTTGCCGCCTAACACCGCTGTACACAGTATTTGAAGAAGTTCTGTTAGATCCATTACCACCGGAAGAAAGACACCATTTTTCCTCAGCGAATTCTTGCAGCGTATAAACGAAGTCTTGCCTACTGTATCAAGAATAAGATCATAGGTCTCACCGCTTTCAGTATAATCCTCTTGTGTATAATCAATGACATGGTCTGCGCCAAGAGAGGCAACCATTTCTACATTCGTAGTGCTGCAGACCCCTGTAACGTCTGCTCCAAAATATTTGGCAAGCTGCACCGCATAGGTACCTATAGCACCGGAAGCACCGTAGATAAGTATGTTATGTCCAGCCTGTATGTTCCCCTTATCCCGAAGGTAATATAATGCGGTACTCGCGCCCAGAAAAATCGGGGCTGCTTCCACCCAGGCCATGTCGGCCGGTTTTATAGTCAACACTCCCTCGTCAGGGACGCATATGTACTCGGCATGGGCTCCAAAAGTCATTCCCGGTGTTCCAAACACCTGGTCGCCTTTTGTAAATCGTTCTACATTGTTGCCAACCGCCTCAACTTCTCCGGCCAGATCAATCCCCAGTATATGTATTCTTGGTTTGAATACTCCAAACATGAGTCTCGCGGGAAGCTGGAAAAATCCAGGGACAAACGTAAAATTACGAACGTTACAATCCGTTGAGGTTACTGTTGTCGCCTGTATTCTTATCAGTACTTCGTTGCCCCTGGGAACAGGTTTTTCTATCTCTTTAAGTTGAAGCTCATCCGGTGTTCCGAATCTTGTGTGTAAGATCGCTTTCATATGTGTACCTGCACGATTCTGTTGATTCGGCCATCATCGATAGCGTTACTGTACAATGTATTCCAAACGTTTTTGAAATTATCTATTTCTGGTCTATCTGATTAGGAAGATAGTTTAATTTCCAATTATATGTCCTCTATTTTGGTTCATCCGGCAAATGAGTACCTGGACTGATGGAGGTGATAGAGTCGTAGCTTAAAATACTCCATGTCACGGTAACCATAAGCCTGACGTTTGAGTGTTTTGATTTTGTTGACCAACCCTTCTACCCGAGCGTTGGTAATGCGGTGATCAAAGTATGACAGGATACCTTGACGGTAGGTCTGCAAAGTGTTTGCTACCTTTATCAGTTGAGGAATACCGGTGCTCACCGCATCCGTGTGCCAGGCCTCTAGAAAGGATTGGGCCGCTTCTTTATCTGGTAAACGCCAGAGTAAACGTAATTGTTCCTTCATGGAGTGAACAAGGGCTAGAGGTTGATTGACCTCCAAGAGAAGATCAAGCCGTGATTTTTTTGCATCAGACAAGGAGTCATAGTTGCGCAAAAGAAGAAAGCGTGAACCCTTCAGCGTTTTCTGCCCGAGCTTATCGAGTTGGCCCTGCCATACTCGTCGGATCTCATCAATGGCTTTGTTCATCAAGGCCATAATGTGGAATCGATCAAAAACGACCGCAACCTTGGGAAGCGTGTCTTTCACTGCCCAGAAAAAAGAACGACTCATATCCATGGCGATTGCTTTCAGTGACTTTGCTCGTTTCTTGATTTTTCTGAGAAATGGGAGAAGTTTCTCTTTGGCCGTTCCTTCAACTGCATGGATGATGCGGCCACTGGAGAGATCAACAAAGATGGTCATGTAATTGTGGTGCTTACGGATACTAAACTCATCTATGCCCAGGGTGGTGATCTTGCTGATCGGGATAGTCTTGTACATCCTCTGTAATTTCAGCTTGTGGATATTCTTGATCATGTCCCAGCCGACGCCGAGGATAGACGCCACATCCTTAATAGTCGTGAGTTTGAGCATGTCGAGAACAAACAGAGCAAAGGACCTGACAAAGCCGTGGTTGCCCAGCATAAAAGAGAGGCGTGGCCACCACACATGGCTACAATGACAACACTGGACTCTGTGCAGCAACAAGTCAAGAATGCAGCGTTTTCTTCCAATAGGCGGCATATGGAACCACCGCTTCTTCTTGCCTTTGTAGATGATCTGATCACCGCTGCATTTTGGGCAAGTAAATTGACGGCTGTTCATTTCAGCGGAAAAGATGACATAGTTTCCAATGTAACGAGTTGATTGATATTCAATCCCTTTCAACCCAAAAGCATGATAGAGTATAGACGTGGACATGGCAGAGACCTCCAAAAGTTGTTTTCTTCGCAACAAACAACTTGTCTCTTGCCATGTCCTTTGGCAATAAATTTTTACGCTGAGAGACTACTCAGGTACTCATTTGCCGGATGAACCACAACTTAACGCAGGTATAACCACAGGCTAAAGAGGGGGGCTTCAATGGGTATTGTTTCGTGGGTATCTGGGGTGAAGAGAAAGTATCAGAAACAGCGTGTCCTTG
>CALZIH010000416.1 GCA_945787305.1 uncultured Desulfobulbaceae bacterium
CAAACTTAACCTGCCATCGGAAGCCTCCTATAGATTTGAGCGCGGTGTCGACCCTAATATCACCCTGGTGGCCATGGAGCGTGCCGTACAGCTCATGGTTGAAATCACCGGAGCAACCCTGATTGCTGGCGGAGAAGACGAATATCCTGGAAAAAGTCCAGCTCTGGAGCTTGATATGCGGGTGGCCAAGGTCTGCAGCTTGCTTGGCGTCCAACTCAGTAGCGAGGAAATCGCTTCCTACCTTCAGGCCATCGAGTATGAAGTCAACGTGGTAGGAGAACCGATTTTGCGCGTGGTCGTGCCGAGTATTCGGCCTGATATTGAGCGAGAAGTTGATCTTGTTGAAGAGATAGCCCGACTGTATGGCTACAATGAAGTCCCGACAACTATGCCTTCCATCGGCATGGACTATCCGGTTCGTGACGAGCTGCGTCTGCTCAGGAAAAAAGTTGCCGATGTCTGCATCGGAAACGGCTATTTTGAGGCGATTAATTACAGCTTTGTTGATGAAAAACACCTGGAGCTGATGCGGCTTTCTGCAGATGATAATCGTCGCCGTGTAACAAGATTGTTGAATCCGCTTACCGAAGAACAAGCAGTCATGCGTAGTATGCTGCTGCCCGGACTGCTGGAAAATGTCCGGCGAAATATCAATCATCAACAACCCGATATCAGGCTTTTTGAAGTTGGAAAGATTTTTGTCCAGCAAACTCCCGGTGTCCAGCCTGAAGAACGGTACCAATTTTGTGCCGTCTGCACAGGCCTGCGGCATCCAGACGCCTCGCCCATGCATTTTTCAGGGCAACAGGCTGATCTTCTCGATATCAAAGGTTTGGCTGAGTCGGTTCTGGAAACCCTCGGTCTCCAGACAAACAGCGGCTCTCTTTCTTTTGTCAATACTCCCGAGTCCTGTCAGCCATATGCTGATGCCTCTTTATTCCTATCCCTTGTCGATGGTGATAACGAAGTGGGACGCCTTGGTCAGCTCAGAACAGATATTTTACAGGAGATGGGCATTAAACAGCCGGTGTATTTTCTCGAATGTGATTTGCACCTATTGCAGAGCATGCCGGCAAAGGCCAAACAGTTCGTTCCGATTCCTCGTTATCCGATGGTTAAACGAGATATCGCCCTGCTGGTACCGGAAGATGTCCCGGCGGGCGAACTCCTTACAGCGGTTCGGAAGAAGAGTTTTCAGCATGTCGAGTCTGTTGATCTCTTTGATGTCTATAGCGGGAAACCCATTGAATCAGGAATGAAAAGCGTTGCCCTTGCCGTTACTTACCGGTCGGCGGAAAAAACGCTTGATGATGTGATTGTTGACAAGATTCACGAAAAAATAGTACATTCTTTAATGACCAATTTCGGCGGTCGGTACCGCGAAGGAACGGAATAGATGAAAAAGAAAAATGTCACCCGCAAGGAACTCGCAGCATCCATAAACGAACGGCTTGGCGTTTCCCAGCGAAACACTTCTGAACTCGTCGATAAAATTTTTGCCGTCATGAAGGACACCCTTGTTGATGGGGAATCCATTAAGCTTGTCCAGTTCGGCACGCTGACGGTCAGAGATAAGGCACCCCGTCGGGGGAGAAACCCTCGTACCGGCGAATCGATGACCATTACCAAGAGGAAAATGATTTCTTTCAGGCCGAGTAAACGATTGCGAGAGCGTTTAAACGACTGATTTTTTTCATTCCACTAAGAACATCCTGATTCGGAGCAACAATATTCGTGGATAAAACGTCCTCTGATGCGGGACAGATACCGGATAAAAAGTATTTCCGGATTGGTGAGGTCAGCAAGTTCGTTGGCGTTGATCCGCATGTCCTGCGCTTTTGGGAGACGGAATTCAAGATTATTCGCCCACATCGAGCCAAGTCGAAACAACGGCTGTACAGAAAGAAGGATGTGGAAAACCTTCTGAGGATAAAGGTATTGCTCCATGATGAAGGCTATACTATTTCCGGGGCTCGTAAGGTGTTAAAAACCGGCATTGAAAATGTTCCGGTCCAGGTTGCCGGTACCAGGCAGCAGTTACCGACAGGAAAACTCGCCGTCATCAAGGATGAACTGCGTTCCATTATGGACGAGTTTAATCTTGGGGGAAAAAAGCAGAGTAAAGGTTGACAGATACAGGCCGGCAATGCTAGAACAACAGCCGCAGTCAATAAAGGGTGAACCTGGAGTTTTTTTGACTGCATGCAAGCAAAGTAAAACAGCCTGTGAATGCAACAAGAAATTATTGAAACCATACAAACGGTTTCAATACATAAAATGTTCGGAACGTGGCCTAGCCTGGTAAGGCGCTTGACTGGGGGTCAAGAGATCGGAGGTTCAAATCCTCTCGTTCCGACCATGAAAATGAGGACTTAGAGTTTCGGCTCTAAGTCCTTTTTTTTGTTTTCTGAGTTGTATCTTCATCTTCTTGTAATGTTACTTCCGCCCATCGCAATACCCACAACACCCTATACAGAAACATCCCTGTTTTTGCCATCCTGGTATCTAACGCTTGATTGTTAAGCTGCTACATTCTATATACTTATAGAAAGCCCACTTTTGGCCTGTCCCTTTCCGATTGTAGTACACTACTCATCATGAAGAAGAGGAGGAGTGAGTTGCTTGCTGTATTTATAAGGTGGTGCCTTTCGCTTCTGATTCGACTGAAAAGGGTCAAGCAAAGACTTGATAATCATCTAAAAGGCATCTAGCCGGGAACCATTTTATGTTCACGGCACAGCCGACATTGGCTGTATAATAAAGGTAGGAAAAGAACAAAGGAGGTGCCTTATGAAAACACTATACGCTGGAATTGATCTGCATTCAAACAATAGTCAATTGGGGATTCTAGACCAGAATGACAAGCGTATCTTTCATAAGCGATTACCCAATATGGCGGACGTCATTCTGGCCGAATTAGAGCCGTACAAAGAAGAACTTTCAGTCATTGTGGTTGAGTCCACTTATAACTGGTACTGGCTGGTGGACTGCCTTATGGATGTTGGCTACAGGGTGTTACTTGCAAATCCTGCTGCCATGCAACAGTACAAAGGACTCAAGCATGTCAATGACAAACATGACTCAATGACAAACATGACGCCTTCTGGCTGGCACATATGGCCAGACTTGGCATACTGCCTCATGGGTATATCTATCCCAAAGAGGACCGTGCCTTTCGTGATCTGCTGAGAAAGCGTGGTCACTTGGTACGGTTGCGAACATCGTTAATCAACAGCCTCCAGGGAATCATCAGTCGAAACTGCGGCAGCAGTTTGAGTGGCAACAAGATGAAGCAGCGGCGTGAGAATCATGTAGCGCCACTCCTTCATGGCCAAGAGGATCTAGCCCTTAGTGGAGAGGTGTCCAAGGAGACCATTGATTTTCTCAGTGACCAGATAACCAGGATCGAGTCCCTGGTTTTCAAAAGAGTGAAGCTACGCAAGCCATTTCAATGCTTACTGAGCATGCCGGGTGTTGGCAAGATTCTTTCCCTGACAATCATGTTGGAGACCGGCACCATGGATCGTTTTGCCAACGTCGGCAACTTTACATCCTATTGTCGTAAAGTACCGTCCAGCTGGACGAGTAACGACAAAAAGAAAGGGAAAGGCAATACCAAAAATGGCAACAAGTATCTGGCCTGGGCCTTCTCCGAGGCAGCTGAATATGCGCGGCGTCATAATGATCTTGCCAGGTCATTTTTCAATCGTAAGGCAGCAAAAACAAACAAGGCGGTGGCGTACTGTGCACTTGGGCACAAACTGGCACGAGCCGCCTATTATATCATGAGGGATCAGGTAGATTTTGATGAGCAAAAACTCTTTGCGTAAGAGTTGGTCGGGCCGGGGAACCGAAAAAGGGGTTGGCTTGCAACCACTAGATTTGATTGGCAGCCGTTCCGACCAGTGATAACCGTCTTTTTTACCGCCTATGCCGTGAGCCATTTTGGGGTTGGTCCACAACCATGAGATTTGAAAAAACAATTGGACGCGGTATGGCACCAATAATTTTCTGGGTCCGCAAATGCGGACAGGGGCCCGGCACATCAGATAATAGCTGTTCCGCTACGAGATAGCTGTAAGGTCTCTTCGCTCCACAGCCATTATCTTCGTGCCTTCGCCTTGATCCTGATGGGTGACTGGTGCGGTAAAAACGTTACCGACACAAAAAACTTGAAATAGCGGGTGCGGCAGAAAGGGGTAATCACAGCGGCGAAGAGAGCATCAGAGGGTGTACCCATGCAGAGGGAAATGTATTTTTTCTTTTACGGGGATCTATATTCCTTGACAAGGGGCCTTTTAATGGGTGACCCGTTTTATGATATCAACAATT
>CALZIH010000417.1 GCA_945787305.1 uncultured Desulfobulbaceae bacterium
GCTCAGGATATTGCCTGTGTGATCGTTGAGCCGGTTGCCGGGAATATGGGCGTGGTTGTCCCGGAGATGGAATTTTTGCAGACCCTGCGCTCACTGACTTCCGAATTAGGGATTGTCTTGATTTTTGATGAGGTGATCACCGGGTTTCGATTGGCCCTTGGTGGAGCCCAGGAACGGTTCGGTATTCTACCCGATCTCACCTGTTTGGGTAAAATTATAGGTGGAGGGTTACCGGTTGGGGCCTATGGCGGTAAGCGTGAGATCATGGATCAGATAGCTCCTGATGGTCCCGTATATCAGGCGGGAACCTTGTCCGGTAACCCCCTTGCCATGGCGGCCGGGTTGGCCATGTTGAAAGTGGTGCGGCAACCGAATTTTTATGCAGACCTTGAAGAGAAAAGCGATTGGTATGCGGGCGAGCTTGCCCGAATCGCCGGAGAGGCTGCCGCACCGACGGTGCTCAATCGTATAGGTTCCATGATGACCTGCTTTTTTACCGAAAATGCAGTTACAGATTTTACCTCTGCCATGCAGGCGGATACGGAGCGTTACGGGCGTCATTTCCGGCAAATGCTGGAAGGTGGAATCTGGCTGGCACCCTCGCAATTTGAGGCGGCATTTATATCGGCTGCACATGACCGAACTCACTTGGAAAAGGCACTGAATGTGACTGAATCGTCATTCAAAAAATTAACGGTTTAGTAAAAAAATCATTGCGTTTGCCAATTTTGCATGCTACCTGTTGTGCAAATATTGAATCGGGTAGAAACCAGGAGAAATAAAAGATGTCCGATGATCGCAGAGAGATGTTCAGGCAGCTCGCTGTATACAGTCATGTCGGGATGTCATTCGTTTTCTCTATCATAATAGGATTTGGTATCGGCTGGTATCTGGATAATAAGCTGTTTAACGGTCGTACCGCCCCCTATCTGACATTTATATTTTTGGCCTTCGGAATTGCAGCCGGTTTTAAAAATCTCTGGGACTTGACCCGGAAGTTATCTGATGAATAGGCAAATGGAACAACAGGAAGCAATGCAAAATACGCCCGAGAATGCTGTACTGTATTCGATTTTACAGGTCAGCCTGTTGATGCTTGCTGCTTTTGTTGCTGGTGGCTGGTTCTTGTTTGATTGGTCTTTTGCCCTCTCTGTTGTTGCCGGTGGCATGCTTGCCAACGGCAGTTTTTTTCTCCTTAAACGGGATATCGAGCAAGTGATTGGCCGGGTGAGTGCTGCCGGCGGCTCATTTAAGGGGGTTAAAAATATGGAGAAAGTACGTTTCTTCATTAAGTTTTATGCCAGGCTGATTGTCCTTGGATTGTTGCTGTTTGTACTGGCGACCAAGGTTCATATAGACATGATTGGTCTGGTCATAGGGTTGTCAACGGTTATGCTCAGCGTCCTTGTGGTCGTTTTGAGCAAAGGTAGAACGATATATTCAGCACAAAGCGTGAAGGGAGTGTAGGTCATGGAACATCCGATATTATTTATTTCGCTCATCCTCGATCAAATGGGACTGCCGGTACCGCATACGCCGGTGGGGGGCACAATGTTAGAGAAATTGTGCGAACCGTATATGACCTATACCTGGCTGGTTATGGCATTTTTGATTATTGTACCGAAGTTGACCATCGGTAAACTTGACCTGATCCCCGGCAGTGGGCAGAATTTCTGGGAAGTGGTGATAGGCGGGTTGATGGATTTCTTTGCCGAAAATCTCGGTGACGATGGGGCCAAGATGCTCTTTCCGATGATGGCCACCTTCTTCCTCTATATTATTTTGGCCAACATGATCGGCCTGATCCCAGGCTTCATGTCGCCGACCTCCAGCCTGAATATTACCCTCGCTATGACCCTCATGGTCTGGGTTACCCACCATGTGTTAGGATTCCGTTATCACGGTATTAGCTATTATAAACATTTCATGGGGCCTATCCCGGTGATGGCACCGTTTATGTTTGTCCTTGAGCTCATCAGTAACTTTGCCCGTTTACTGTCACTTTCCATGCGTCTGTTCGGAAATATCTTTGCCAAGGAAGTACTACTGAGCGTACTCTTCATGCTTGCCGGCGCTTATTTCGCACCGTTGCCGATTCTTTGTCTCGGCGTGCTGGTTTCGGTTATCCAGGCGGTTGTTTTCGTGCTGCTCTCTGTACTGTATTGTGCACAGGCCATGGAGCATGCCCATTAATCAAGTGTAATACGTTTCCGTTTAACGGAGAAGAAGGCCAACTTTATATAATTATTATGGAGGAACAGTAAAATGGACAAGATTCATCTCCCATTGATATGTATCGGTGCTGCTCACGCAATCGGTTTTGCAGGTCTTGGTGCCGGTATCGGTATGGGTTCCGGTCTTGACGGTGCATGTAACGGTGTTGC
>CALZIH010000418.1 GCA_945787305.1 uncultured Desulfobulbaceae bacterium
TCAATAGAGCGGATTTCATCATCCTTTAATTCCTTTTTTGATGGTAATCACATTCTTTTTTGATTCAGGTTCTATTTTATGCTTACAACAATCCTGCTGAAGAGTGCACCGGCAAGTCCACCAATTATCGGACCGATGACGAGGACATGGTTGAAATTTTTACCGGTCAGAATGGTCCACACCCAAAGGGCAATCACGCACACCAGGAATCCGCCGGTAAAGAGTGTCAAGGCCCGGTAAGTCCGTGGTATAATGAGTGCCGCCAAGGCTCCAAGGACTCCATACACGATAGTACCTTCCAATAATGCACCGATGCCTCCACCGGATAAACTTAGCCCGATAGTAATTGCTGCCCCATAGACTGCCCCTATCACAAGCCCGGTCAAAGCCCGTTTGAGGGAAAAATTACCAAGAGTATGAAACCATCTTCGGGAGGGGGTTTTCTGATCATCTCTGCCGGTTTCCTGTTGCGGCTTTTTCAGCGACCCTGTCAGCTGATTAAAGCCTCTGCTGTAATCCACTGAGAAATCAGTTGTTTGGAGATCTGCAATCAGGAGCGGTATTTCTGTTTCCTGTACCAGTACAGGAAAGATTGGTTTGTGGTGGTTTTGCGAAAAAATTATTTCCTTTTTGACGAATTGGGACAGGTTTGACTCCGGTGTTACAATGACAATAACGCCGACTGCGGTTCGCAGGGCGTCTTCAATGACATCGTCCCATTCGGAACCCGCTTCTATATCACGAGTGTCAATCCATACATCGACTCCAGACTCTCTGAGATCACTAGCAAACTGCGTCACAAAGTCAGAGTCGGTACGACTGTAGCTGATAAAATAATGACTGCCAGTTTTATCCATGCTCATTGAAGGTTTTGACGCTCCCAGTATCCGCCTGCGGATAAGTGATCAATTACCTGCAGATTACTTGTATCGATTTGTGTCACGCTGCTGTCTGCACGCTCAAACTCATACACATAGCCTATGCAGCGCGTCTGCTTGAGCAGTAGTTTATTTCTCAGCTCAGCCGGAAGGGCTGTGGCACCGTCACGCAGGAGCTGCTGTAATTGCGCGGATGTCGCCTCGTCGGTTTCGGTTTCCAGGTTGCGGTGGGTGATTGCCAGTACAATCACACGGTAACGTCCGGGCTTAGATTCAAATAGCGACCTGAAATAATCTGCAATACTAAACGATTCAGCAGACTCGGGCTTAAATGCCCACCGGTTAGGTGAAGCACGAGGAGTCCCTGTATCATCTATGGCTTCCAGCTGGGTAACCATTGCAAATCCATCATCCAGGATTGCGTAAGCAGACCAGGAATACATTTCCGCCCGGCGCATGGCATCTTCTATACGATCAAACACATCTCCAAGTGTCTCGGTGTCGTCCCCGCCGAAGATTACTTTATCCGGGAGCAGATACCGCGAAGTCCATTTAGGTATGGGTATGGGCAACTGTGGTATTCCTTCAATGGTAATGCTTTTTTTCGCGTGTTCAGACCCCCCGTTTTCTTCGGACTCAGGACGCACAGGAGGGGGTAAGCTAGCTTTCACAGGAGGAGGTAAGGTGCCTGATGGACCAGAACCGTTTGCCTTCTTCTTTTCTATTTTAGTAGCTACTTGTGGCTTATTGGACGTGTAATATCTTGGCCTTTTTTCCGTTAAACTGGGTAGGTTTGTTCGAGAGGGCGCTTTTGAGTAGCTTTTGGTAATGACCACTGCCGGTTTTTTTTGCAGTCTAAACAAACGCTTGCCAGCAACCAGTCCGCCGCTTCCATCTGCCGTCAGCCAATAGCGGCCGCGACCTAATTTTTTGCGTATCTCGCGCTCGACCTGGTCCAGTTCATATCTTGGCAGCTCTCGTCCATTAAAAAAAATCCCGGTGTCACCGCGGGAAATGTTTGAGCGCAGCTTCCCTAAATGCAATTTAGGCTTTGCCCATCGCCAGTAACCCCGACCTTCTAGCCCGATGAGCCCGGATCTGGCATCATACCAGTAACGTTTTTCCGGTGTCAGTTTAATACCAATGGCATGAAGCTGTTTTTTGGATGGAACAACACCATTAACGTAGACCTTCTGTGCGGCAAAACCCGTTCCACTGAAAAGTATTACAGAAAAAACAAGGAGTATCAGTGCCAGATGACGGTTGGCATAACTGTCGACCCTAATCATTTGTGCCTCCAGAGTGGTTGGCATGATTGGTGCTCAAGGTGGATCTGCAATTTCTCTATAATGACTATTGACGATACAATTATTCCTCTTACCAGAGGTTGTCAATGATCGCAATCAACTTTATGAAATCATGATATATTATTATCGGGATCGAAGATGTTTATAATATGTTCAGACGGGGTAGGGGCAGTGGTGTAAGGCTTGACTTATTG
>CALZIH010000419.1 GCA_945787305.1 uncultured Desulfobulbaceae bacterium
AAAGGGGTGAAAAACATGCGGAATGCGCACCGAGCAGTATCAACAGGCTGGTGTCAGGCTGGAGGATAAAAACGGAATTTCACGCCATCCGATGATATTGCCTGTTTGCCTCGCCTCGTTGAATATTAAGGCGTTTCTGGCGCTTTCAAGTCTCCGCATCAATGAACAAAGCTAGGGGTTTGGGCCAACTCCGACCTTGCACTGGCCTCCTCCCCTCAGCTCCTCATTGGTGGCAACTGCATGATGACAGGCAAAACAAGTGCCCAGTAACAACACCCCGGCTATTACCTTGTCACCTTATGGAGTTTTCAGCTTGCCTTGCAGGTGGTATTAGGAATTCCCTACCGGAAAAATAGGTAAAGGCACCTTCTTTTTTCCTGCACATTCCGTTACGTTTCGAACACTGGTATTCTTTACAATAATTAGTTTTCGAATCCAAGAAAATCGGATGTACAGTGCCGGTTAGTGCCCACTAACGACAACCATGCATATTTTTTGAGATGCCATCATCAATGTACCTGTCAAAACCGAGAGAAAAAGAACAGTTGAGCAACACAGAGGCGATTACCAGTGCCGTACTTGGCGCCTTAAATGATGGCGTATTCAGCATAGATCTGGACTACCGTATCACTTCGTTTAACCGTGCCGCTGCAAAGCTGACAGGTTGGAGCGCATCAGAAGTGTTGGGCAGGAAGTGTCATACAATTTTCCGTTCCTATAACTGCGAACATTGCGCCCTGAAAGAAACCATGCGCAGTGGTCAGGCAATAACCAATGGTTCATTGATCATCACCTCCGCCCGGGGAGAACGGATCGGCGTCAACATCAGCACCGCGTCCATTCAGGACGACGAAGGAAAGATTGTTGGCGGCGTCATGGTTTTTCGAGACTCGTTAACGTCCTGTAGCCGTGCTCACGTCCTGAATGAAGCCCCAGGCCGAACACGCAGCTATAAAGCAGAAATGAATGTGTTATGGGACAATCAAAACGAAATCCGGGCATGTCTCAATACAGGAAAGAGCGTATTTTTTTCCAGAGCTAAACCTGAAGACCCATTGCTTGCAAGCTGCTCCGATTTGACCATTGGCAAGACAGGACCACTCAGCCCCGTCACCATCACCCAGGAGGTGGTCAAGGACGAATCGCAAGAAAGTTATTGGGAGATAACAACCATCCCGCTCATGGGGCACGACAACCGATTCAAAGGAAACATTGAAATCTCCCATAACGTAACAAAGGAAACCCTGGCTGAAATGGCGCTGCGGGAAAGTGAGGAGAAATATCGCTGCCTGGTGGAAGAACTGGGGAGTAACTATACATTTTGGGGGCTGGATGCCGAAGATCGTTTCAGTTACCTAAGTTCTGGCTGTAAAAATATGTTTGGCATCATGCCGGAAAAAGGAGTTGGGAAAAAATGGAGTGATCTTGTCCAATGGGAGGAACAGAGCCTAAATCAGGCCAAACAATACCTTCACAATATCGACCACCAAAAAGGAACAGAGCCATTTGAGATGTCCTTTGTGCAAAACGATTCTCAAAAAGGCGTGGTTGAAGTCACAATTCTCCCCTCCTTCGACGATGAGGATAAGGTTCGAAAAATCAATGGGCTGTTTCTAGATATTACCGACCGAAAAAACAAAAAAAGTGACGTTCACGACCTTGGAAACACGGACGTCCTGACCGGCGCAAACAACAGGTGGAGAATTTGGGAGATTGGCCGTGAAGAACTCAGGCGCTGTAGACGCTTTGCAACACCTTTTGCATTGCTGCTGGTTGATATCGACAACTTAACCTCTATAAATGACAGTTATGGCCACTCAACAGGCGACATCGTCCTGCAAAAATTAACCGAAACCTGCCTGGCTCACTTGCGTAAACCCGATGCATTCGGACGCGTTGGAGGCGGGAAATTTACAGCACTGCTGGTGGAGGCTGACCGAGATAAAGCTCTCGCTGCTGCAAAACGATTGTGCCGATCCATGGCTGCAACGCCTATAAGAAAAGATGGAGTGCGAATACCTGTAACGGTCAGTATTGGCCTGACATGTTTAACACCTGAAGATACCTGCCTGGAGCTTATGATGCAACGTGCCGACAAGGCCCTGCGGAAGGCAAAAAAAAAGGGAAAAAATATGGCGATGTTACTCTAGGGACTGTCACCCTGGGCTTTTTCAGGAGTTGACTCCATCTCGAAAAAGTCCAAAACGTTGTTTGCACTGTACGGAATTACAATGAGATATAACCTTCCCGCCGTCGGTGGCGAGGCTTTTTGCGACACTGACAATCAAGATGGCCTCGTAAAAAGTCAAACATGCCAATTGTACAATATGGGATATCAGCAGGTTATAACCTTTCCACCGTCGGTGGCGAGGCTGAACGAGTAAGCCTGGTTGGTCTTGGTACTTTTTCCCTCATTGAGCGGGCGCCGCGTCTCGGACGCAACATGAAAACCGGCGAAGCCGTCCCCATTCCGCCGCGAAAGACGGTAAAATTTCGTCCATCCAAAGAATTATCAGAAAAACTTCAGTAGTGAGGAGACAAGGGAATTGCTCACACCGTAGTGGGAATCATCCAGTTCTACATCGTCTGAAGATGATTTCATGCTACCATCAAACCTTGAGTAGCGATTGCTCCCCAAAGAACTTGCGAAGGGGGGGCAATGGAAGCAAGGGTTGCCGTACCCCGTCCCTCTTCTCTGGCCGGTAATGTTCATGCCTTGCCGCTTCAGACTCGCGGCTGGCCAAAAGCAAAAAAACATTGCTTGAAAAACATCAAAATACATGAAGTCTCATTTTTTCAAGCCATCTTTTTACAGGCAGCAAATACCCATCATTGGTA
>CALZIH010000420.1 GCA_945787305.1 uncultured Desulfobulbaceae bacterium
TTGCAAGGTTGCTTAAGTACCCAGGGTCAGGTCTTTAAATATCATATAGTTGTTTTGTAATGCATAGGTCAAAGTCAACATGTTTCCAATTTATACGTAACAAAATAGAACCCGATTATATGGTATAATCTGGTCATCAAGGTCCTGTTTTTTCTACAAAAGAAAAAGGAGGTCACCATGGCCGGACAAAGCTGTATACGTCAACATTATTATTCAGGTGAATGGGGTACTGTCGGACAGGGAAAGGGCTGGCCTGTTCCTGTTCCGTATGGTGATCGAACAACTCCATACTCCAACCTCCCCCTGCACCAATCATTTCTCCCCCCAATTGCGGGAGATCTTTTCGATTGGCATCCCGATAAGAAACGCAAAGCTGTCGATCATTTTTCCAAACGGCTTATCGATACAAGGCTTCCTGGTGCGCCGTTAGCCGTTGACTATCTTCGAGACAAGTATGGCAAAAATCTAGCCATAGGGACTATAACACAAGCCGGTTATATTACCTTGTCTTTACTGTATTTTCTCCGTGAGAACAACACCGTTCTTTTTAAGTTAACTCGTCGAGATATCAGCGCCTTTGTAGAGCACGAGCAGGGCCGTGGAATGTCGGTTAATACAGTTATCTGCCGGTTGCGAGCACTCTATACCTTTGTCGCTTTCCTGGTTGAACGAGAAATTCTACCACCATCGATTTTACACAAAAAGATTCGTCTTGCACTGCCCGAGGCATTACCTCGGGCCATTCCAGCTGAGGATATCAAGGCACTGCTTGACGTAATAGATACTGTTCGTGACCGTGCCTTGATTCTGCTCTTGTTGAGAACGGGTATGCGAATAGGTGAACTGCTGAATGTTCAAGTCTCAGACATTATTTTGCCGGAAAGAAAGATTCTCCTCTATCTGGGTAGCAAGAACTACCTGGGGCGGGTCGTCTACTTCAGCCAAGACGCTGAAATAGCCTTAAAAGAATGGTTGAGGATCAGAAATTCGCAGAAAAAGTATCTTTTCTACAGTCCCTCCAGAGAAAATTTCAGTTATGCCGGAGCCAGGAAAATGATGAAAAGACGATTGACGCAAGCAGGGTTGTCCGACAAGGGGTTCTGTCTCCACAGCCTGCGCCATACCTTTGCCACGGATATGCTCAATGCCGGTTTACGAATAGAGGTTCTGCAGCAGGTCCTTGGCCATCAATCAATAGATGTCACCATGCATTATGCAAGGCTGTCGGATAGGACACGGGAGAATGAATATTTCAAGGCAATGACCGTTATAGAACAAGGAGGCCATCATGCATCTTACCCAGTCAGTTCTCAATTACAGACAGTATTTGAAGAGAAAAAACTACTCGCCTCACACCGTAAAAAATTATCTACATAGGTTGCAGCGGTTTCTTGTATGGATTGCTATCCCTGTGGAATCGGCAAGAAGTGCGGATGTGAAAAGGTATATCGACTTCCTGCTTGAAAAACGATTATCGCCACAGACCATCAACGGGCACCTGATTGTTATTCGTGGGTTTTACAGTTACCTCAAGGATGAGGAGGAGCGATTGCTGGACAATCCTGCAGACAAGAGGATGGCGTTACGCCTTTCTAAACCACTCCCCCGGCATCTTCGAGATAGTGACATCCCTGTCTTTTTTGAAGTTGTGAAAAAACATCGGGATATGGCCATGTTTATGTTGATGCTTCGCTGTGGTCTCAGGGTTGAGGAGGTCGCCCATCTCACCATTGATGCCATTGATTACCGTCGTAACCAAATTATGGTTCGATGCGGCAAAGGGGCAAAGGACAGGGTAGTCTATATCAGCAACGATGCCGCCGATGCATTGGCAGCGTACTTACGAAAAAGACCCACAACTAGAGAACAGAAGGTTTTTCTGGTAGAAAAGGGTACCCACAAAGGCAAGCCGATATCAGTACGTGGGATACAGAAACGTATTGAATATTACTCCAAAAAAAGCGGTGTACCCGTATCTTGTCATCAGCTTCGGCATACCATGGCTACCCAGTTGCTCAATGCCGATGCCGACCTGGTCACCATCCAGGATTTGCTCGGCCATACACGAATCAAAACAACCATGCGCTACTGTAAACTCTCTAATATGAAGGCACAGCGGGATTATTACAAGGCAATCACCAGAGTAATGGAAAAGATTGGAGTCAATACCACATGGGGCATGAGGTGTTAACCCGTTACGTCAAGGAACGGTTGCTCCGACGAGCAAGCAGTAGGGGCCCATTCTCGCAACCGTTCCTTGACTGCACTCCCCCCTTGGAAAAAGTGCTTGACTTTCAGGGATTAAATGAGCAAATTAACAACATGTAACAAGTCAATATAAATAGAGAAAATAGGATTTG
>CALZIH010000421.1 GCA_945787305.1 uncultured Desulfobulbaceae bacterium
CCAGGGGATACCATTGTTATTTATCCATTCTTCGATGTGAAGATACAAAACTAATTTTATTAGGTTAACGAGTCTGTAGAAAAAGCCTTGCCCAGTACAGCTGGGTTTTGCTTTTCCCACTTTATTTTAGTTTATGAAAATGTACGTTTATTAAAGCCAGGTTATGAATCGGCCTCCCCAGGACTTCTCAACAACAACCCCTGATAATCTCTGATAGCATTTAGTGTGCGTTTGTGCACGGTTTTTCCCTTTGCGATCATCACACATATGACACTCCGTAGCGCTGGATCTTTTTCAAGTTATGCACGATGCAGAACAGGTTCCACTGAGTGTTTACTTTTCTCTTGCTGCGCAGGGTGAATCTATTCAGGCCGATGGCATGGCGGATATTGGCAAAGGGCGGCTCGCCGATGGCCAGTCGCATGCCGTAAATGGCTCTACCGGTGACCGAATCGATTTTCTGTTTCATTCTTTCGGTAAAGGAGTTTTTCTTTTTCTCCGTTCTGCCGTAAAAATAGGCAACCTGGCGACATTCGGTTATATCAGGCTTTTTCAGGCATTGCGCACGGAGCAGGCAGGGCAGACAGTCCCGCTTGGCTCCTTTAAATCTGGTGGAAAGAAATCCCTTGGTGTTGGCGTTTTTCCCGCTTCGGTACAGTCTTTTTCCTGCCGGGCATATACAGTGGGAAAGATCCTCGGGAAAGATGAAATGATCTGTCTTAAATAGACCGCTTCTGCCCTGCAAACGGGCTTGTTTTTTTCGGTGCCGCTCCTTGTATCGACCTGATTCGGCAAATCGAGGGTCACGCTTGCGGAACATTGTATCAGCCACATAGGCGTCGATCTCATTGCTAAACAGCTTCTCCATGTTTTTTTCGGTATGGAAACCGGAGTCCGCAGTCAATTTTGCATCCGTAAACACGTTCTCATCACCAATGGATTGAAAATTCTCACACGTTGCCTCTACCATTGGTAGCAGGAGATCATGTTCCTGGGCCTGGCCAAATGCCTCGGCATGCACGATCACCTGCTGTTTGCCATCCACCGAAGTCACCCCGACATAGCCCTGAATTACCCCTTTCGCGGTCTTCATCTTGGCAGACTCGTTATCGGTAATATTGCTCTTGATGGGTGTGCCGCCCTTGCCAGGCTTGTCGTCATTGTCTTTGAGCCACTCCCGCACCTTTTTGGCATGCTTGTTCAAGGTGTTGATATATTTTTGTTCCCGAACGACCAGATCCTGATCATTGGGGTTTGCGTCGGTTTCACGATGGCGGATGATCATCGCAGCAATCGCCTTTTCCATCTTCTCGGCTTTTCTCTTAAAATCCGCCCTGGTGCCGCTCCATTCCTTGGCTGCATTACTTGGCAGCTTGCAGCCATCTATGGCAAACATCTCCCGGCCGATAAGCCCCTCGGCATCGCAGACCAGAAGCACTTCCAGGAACAGCTTGATAATCTCTTTATCCATCCCGGAGATAAAGTCGGCAATAGTGGTGAAGTGTGGACGGGTATCAGCGGAAAGCGCCATGAATACCACGTTTTCCCGGCAGGACCTGGCGATCTTGCGGCTGGAGACAATGCCACGCGAGTAAGCAAACAGAACGATCTTCAAGACAATTCTTGGATCATAGGCCGGAGCGCCGGTCTCATCGTTTCGGAACCGCTCATCGAAGATGGAGAGGTCGAGCTCGTTGTCTATCAGGTGATGGAGGGTGTGTTCAAAGGTGCCCGGTAGAATCTGGCTTTCGAAGTCTACCGGGATGAACTTGCCTTGTTTATAGGAGTACGGTTTGTATTTTGCCACGTGTAGTTCCTTGATGCAGAAGTTAAGGGGTGGGGTCCTCAAAAACTGCAGAAATTATACCACAAAATACAGCAAAATACCACGAAATTACAGCGAGTTATGCTTTTCCTACAGACTCAACGTTTGAGCTAACTTGGCAGGCCAGAAGCGTTTCCGTCAGCCACCCCTATTTCTTCCCTGTCAAGGTAGCGATTTGTTGTGCGCTGTATTAAGAGTTGGCAGCCCTCTGGGTTAATCGGTAGGGCCGTATGGTTTTCAATTCTTTTGCTTCTGACTGCCTCGCCTTATATAAGTCCCATCGCAACTGGAGGTTCATCCAGAAGTCTTCAGACATGTTAAAAAATTTAGCTAGGCGAAGAGCTGTACTTGGAGTTATCCCTCTCCTTTTGTTAATAATTTCATTTATCCTTTGGTAAGGAACATGGATGGAGTTTGCCAGTTCTCTTTGTGTGAGACCCATCGGATTCAAAAACTCGTCAATTAACATTTCACCTGGGTGGGTGGGCTCTCTGTGGCTTGGGACTCTAACCATAACTTTTACCTCTT
>CALZIH010000422.1 GCA_945787305.1 uncultured Desulfobulbaceae bacterium
AGTTCCACTCGTTTTCCCGGCAAGGTCATGGCAACGGTAGCCGGGAAACCCATGCTGCTCCATCAGCTTGACCGCATAGGCTCTGCAGAAGGTATTGGCAAGGTTATCGTTGCAACCAGCATTGATCCATCGGATGATGCCCTTGCTAAGCTGTGTCAGGGGCATGGTATCGAAGTGTGCCGTGGTGATTTGGCAGATGTCCTTAGACGTTACCATCAAGCCAGCCAACAATGGCCAGCCAATCATATCGTAAGGATTACAGGCGACTGCCCCCTGATTGATCCGGCAATTATTGACCAGGTAATTACTACCCATTTGCAAGAGAAGAACGACTATACATCCAATGTCGCCCCGCCTACCTTTCCTGATGGGCTGGATGTGGAAATCTTCACCGTCAAGTGCCTGAACAAGGTATTTGCCGAGGCAAGGCTTTCTTCACAGCGTGAGCATGTGACGGTCTATATTCATCAAAATCCGGCCCAGTTCAAAATTGGCAATGTTTCCTCTCAGACCGACCTTTCCCATCTTCGCTGGACGGTCGACACCCGCAGAGACTTTGAGCTGATAGAGTTGATTTTTGAATCGCTCTACCCGAAAAACCCCGACTTCAGATACCAGGATATTCTGGAGCTTATACAAAAACAACCCGAGCTTGCCGTCTACAACGCGCAATATAAACGAAACGAGGGCCTGGAAGCATCGCTTGCAAAAGAACGGAAAATACAGAGGTCAGCCCACTGATGAGCGACAGGTACAAACAGTCAGAAGAACTCTTGCAGCGGGCCAAAAAGATTATCCCCGGTGGTGCGCAAACCTTCAGCAAGAGCCCGACCCAGTTTCCCCTGGGCGTTTCCCCTTACTTTATTTCCCACGGCAAGGGGTGCCATGTATGGGATGTTGACGGCAATAGATATATCGATCTCAACAATGCCCTTGCCGCCATAACTCTTGGTCATGCTGATCCGGACGTCGAGCTGGCAGTAAAAAAACAGTTAGCAAAGGGAACAATCTATACGTTATCCAATATTCTGGAGCTGGAGGTTGCCGAACGGATCATCGACATGGTTCCATGTGCGGAGATGGTACGCTTTGGCAAAAACGGCTCCGATGCCACCACCGGTGCAATCCGTCTTGCCCGGGCAATCACCTCCCGCGACTATATCGCCGTCTGCGGTTATCACGGATGGCATGATTGGTATATCGGTTCCACAACTCGGGACAAAGGCGTTCCAGCCGCAGTCAAGGAGCTGACCCTCCGATTTCATTTTAACGATATTTTATCATTGGAAGCATTGTTTGATCAGTATCCGGGGCAGATTGCTGCTGTAATCATGGAACCAATGAACACGACCTTTCCCCAACCCGGATTTTTGGAAAAGGCTCGTTCAATCACAAGGCAAAACGGGACCTTATTGATATTTGACGAGACCGTCACCGGGTTTCGCCTGGCCAGGGGCGGCGCCCAGGAACTCTTTGGCATTACCCCCGACCTGGCCACCTTTGGCAAAGGCCTGGCCAATGGGTTTCCCTTATCGGCAATAGCCGGCCCCCAAACCCTGATGAAGGAGCTGGAAAAGGTCTTCTTTTCTTTTACCTTTGGCGGGGAAACACTGTCACTGGCCGCTGCGAAAACCGTGCTCGACAAGCTCACAAACCAGGATGTACTGGCACAGATGCATAAACAAGGCCGGCTGTTATCAACAGGAACCGACAACCTGCTGGCCAAGTATAACCTGGATAAACTGTTAACAATAAGCGGGCATCCTGTCTGGTCGTTTCTGCTCATTAATGCAAGTGATGCGCATGACTCGGCAATCTTAAAAACATTCCTGCTCCAGGAAACCCTTGCTCGTGGTGTATTGACTTTGGGCTCGCATAATATCAGTTATAGTTTAGGCCCGGAAGATGTTGAATCCGTTCTCTCCGCCTATGATCAAGTATTCGCTCTGCTGGAACAATCCCTGCAGAAAGGGAATATTAAAGACCAATTGCACTGCAGCCCCATTACGCCGCTTTTTACAGTACGGTAACACATGATGTCGGAAATTCAGGTTGCGTGCAGAGTTGACTCATCACCTCACATCGGCGAGGGACATTTTCGGCGTTGTTTGTTGTTGGCGAACCAATGTGCAACCAAGGGTGTCCATTTCGAGTTTTTTTGCAGGGAACTCACCCCGAATAACAGCAGACAGCTTGAACAGTCAAGTTTTCGACTGACCTGGTTGCCGGAAACCACATCCCGGCAACAGGATGCCGACGCCCTTCTTCACCTCCTGCGGCAACGAAAATCTGTTCCAAATCTCCTCCTGGTTGACTCCTATCTTCTTGGTGGCAAATGGGAGGAAAT
>CALZIH010000423.1 GCA_945787305.1 uncultured Desulfobulbaceae bacterium
AGTTCAGGTGATGATAGTTCAGGTGATGATAGTTCCAGTGGTGACAGTGATGCACCTGTTGTTTCAAATCCCGGTCCGAGCGGGACGATCACTACCTCTTCGGCAACCCTGACGGTGACTACGGATGTGAACGCAACCTGTAAGTATGGTGACACGCCAAATACACCATATGATGATATATCCGAAACCTTCACAGTTACCAATTCAACAACCCACGAACAAGATCTAACGGGTTTAGCTGATGGTACCTACACCTTCTATGTCCGTTGTCAAACCGTTTCAACTCCACTGGTAGCTGATACCGCAGACACAACAATTTCCTTCACAATCGATACCTCTCCCGAAGAAACCACTCTGACAGTACCGAGGATGCAGCAGGCAGGGGTACTGCTGGCCGGTGCGACCATGAAAATCGGTGACTTTCTTGTCCCTTCCGCCCATGCCCAGGATGAAAGTAGTACCGATACTACCAGCGACTCTACTTCGAGCAATACTACCTCAAGCTCTGTAAGTGCAGGCACCCAAACACTTGTCAAAGAGGGCTATACCATTGACGGGGCTGGCAGTGGACCCTATGGTTCCATTCTCGAAGGGCTCACCCCGGATACCCGCTATTATCTCCGGGCCTATGCCATTGTCGATGGTGCTGTATACTATGGCGAGCAGTTAAAATTTGAAACAGCCAATGCCTGTTTTATCGCCACTGCCGCTTACGGCTCGATCCTGCATCCGGCTGTTGCCGTGCTCCAGGATTTTCGTGACCGCTATCTGCAAACAAACCACTTGGGCCAGCAATTTGTTGCCTGGTACTATACAAACTCTCCACCGCTTGCCGAAAAGATTGCCGCTTCCAGCGCGACGCGGGTTGTGGTTCGTTTCGCTCTGTTGCCGGTAATCGCCGTCAGCTGGCTGCTATTGCATTGGCAATTTACCGCTCTCTTGTTGACGATTTTTTGCGGTACCGCATTTTACATCCAGAGGAAAAAATATAACCTAACCTCATTAACCTGATTAGAAGATTATAGATTCATGCAGAACAAACGACGACTCATGTCCCAACAGGGATTTACCCTCATCGAGCTGATGGTGGTTATTGTGATCCTGGGCATCCTGGCCACCATGATTGTTCCCCGTGTTATGGATAGGCCGGAAGAGGCCAGGAGAACAAAAGCGGCCATTGATATTCAGGCCATTGAACAGGCCCTGAAGCTCTATAAGCTTGATAATGGGCAATACCCTTCAACGGAACAGGGGTTGCAAGCCCTGGTCGAGGCCCCTTCGGTCGGACGATTGGCAAAAAAATGGCGTAAGGGCGGTTACCTTGACAAGGGAAAGGTTCCTAAAGATCCATGGGATTATGAATATGTGTATATCAGTCCCGGGTTGCATTCCGATTTTGACCTGATGTCGTACGGGCCCGATGGCGAGCCGGGCGGCGAGGATATGGATGCCGATATAAACAACTGGGAGCTTGAATAATTCAAGCTGGATATGCTGTTCAGAGTTTTTTTCATCACGGCGCAGCAGGATTTTACCCGGCTGTAGTGCATGAACCCAGGCTTGCGGATATGGATACTGTGGGCAGATCGTGTCGCGGTTTTACCCTTATTGAATTGATTGTGGTCATGGTGTTGCTTTCCATTATGACCGCCTTTGCCGTTCCTTCAATACGTACCGCACTTTTTACCGATCAACTGAAAACAACAGCCAGAAAGCTCATCGGCCTGATCAACGAAACCGGTCAGCTCGCCAGGAGCAAACAGCAGACATATTATTTGGTTTTTGACAGCGAAACAGATGCGTTTCAGATTCTGCCGACAAAGGGCGGAGATGAAGACGAACAGCAGCAGAGAACCTTTTCGGTACCGGACGGGATCCGGGTTGTCGATTTTACCTCCTTTCACGGCGGAGTAGATGGAGAGGGGGAATTAAGCTTGCAATTTACCAAAAAAGGGTATGTGGACAGAACCCTGATCCATCTCAGTGATGAAGCCGGCAACGATCTGACCCTTGATCTCTCGCCCTTTCTCGGAGTGAGCAGGCTCTATGAATCCCATCTGACATTTGAGGATCTTGAGCTGTAATGGAGCGTAGACAACAGGCAGGATTCACCCTCCTTGAGATGATGGTTTCGGTGACCATCATCGCCATAGCTCTGGTGACCTTGATCGGCTCCCAGTCCCAGAGTGTTTCCATTGCCACCATTTCCCGTTTTGATACCACCGCTTCCCTGCTGGCCAGAGAGAAAATGACCGAGTTGGCCCTGGGCGGCTTTGATGATCTCAGTTCCGGTGACGGCGATTTTGGCGAGGATTTTCCCGAATATACCTGGCAGGTGTCACCGACCTTGGTGAAGAGGATACGGGCATTGCTCAAGCCGAGGATATGCTGCGAGCTGTCGACCTGATTATCTCAAAAGGTCCGGACAGTGATGAAGAGTATCGTATCCGGGAAATCATGATGGCACCCATTAAGGAGAATTAACAATGGGCCGGGGGGGAAGAATACGTTTCTGTCAGCTCTGCCGCTCCCCTCAGGGCTTTACCCTGATGGAAATCATGCTGGCGACGCTTATCCTGGCCATGGTAGTGAGCATGGTGACCCTGTCCTTGTCGGGATCAATGAAGGTGGTCGAGGCAACCCGTGACCAGGGTGATATCTATTATCGGGCCCAGGTTGCCCTGGAGCGGATTGGAGAGGATCTCGAATCTGCTATATTGAACGATGATTCTGAGTTTCTGGGCTTTGCGACGGAAGATGCCACTGACCGGGAGCTGATTCTGACTCAATTTGTCTCCATGGCGCATGTGAATTTTGATCCAGAGGGCGAACAGGGGGGCATGGGACAAATCCGTTATACCTTGGTTCCTGACTCCGATGATGACCAACAGTTGGTGTTGCTGCGCAGTGATATATTACTCTCCCCCCAGGGGGAAAATACTGATAATGCCGATGAAGAGGACCCGGACGGTTTTCTGCTCTCTGATCGCCTGCGCAGTGTAAGCTTTACCTATTTCGATGCCGCCGGTGAAGAGCAGGATACCTGGGATACCCAGGTCGACGACCAGATGACTCAGGATGAAAAAGACCTGAAACGTCGTCTGCCGGCAGCGGTTTCCTGCCGTCTTGAGTACTGGCTCGATAGGGAAGAAGAGACGACGGTCAGCTTCAGGACCAGTATCCGAATCCCGGTGGGCATGATCGTAAATGGG
>CALZIH010000424.1 GCA_945787305.1 uncultured Desulfobulbaceae bacterium
AGTCATTCAAGATGACGATGTTATCAATGAAGTGTGCCGTAAATATGATGTCGGTCGCGAAAAGGTGGAGCGAGCACTCACCGGACCGACATCTGTCTTTAACAAATTCACCTTGGAACGAGAGCGGATGACAGCGCTGTTAAAGGTGGCAGTGGCTGATCATCTCCAGGGCTCCGGAGTTATATTTTCCGGTTATATTTCTTTGCTTATTCCTTCTGCAGTGACCCATGTTCTGAAAGTTGGAATTTTTGATGAACGAAGTAACCGTATCCATCGGGCGGTAGCGGAAGGTCTTGGTGAGAAAAGTGCCGTTAAGTTGATCAAAAAGCATGACTTGGGTGCCAATGACTGGTCGGACTATGTCCTGCAAAAAACTGCTAACGATGCCTCTTTGTACGATATCGTTATACCCATTGGCAGTAGTAGTCCTGAATCCGCTGTTCAGTTGATTATGGAAAATCTGAACAAACCGGCTGTACTTGAAAACGAAACTTCTCGGCAAGCCGTAGCCGACATGGTTATCGGTGCGCGGGCTGAACTTGCGCTGGTCGAAAAAGGGTACACCCCGCAAGTTAAGGTCAACAATGGAAATGTTTCTCTCTTTGTCAACAAAAGTGTTCTCAACTTTTCAAAACTGACAAATACGCTGAGCGAAATCGTGGGAGCTGTTGACGGTATCGAGTCTGTTGAAGTTGTCCCGGGTAAAGATTATCACGTGTCCGTCTACAGGGATATGGAGTTTTCTCTTCCACCAAAGGTTTTATTGGTTGACGACGAGCAGGAGTTTATTCTGACGCTTTCTGAACGGCTGAACACGCGTGACTATGGTTCTTATCCAGTTTTTGATGGTGAGAAGGCCTTGGAGCTCTTGGAAAGTGGCGAAACACCCGATGTTATGGTTCTTGACTTGAAAATGCCGGATATGGACGGTGTTGAGGTGTTGCGTAAAACAAAAGAAGCGAATGCAGATATTGAAATCATTATCCTTACCGGTTACGGATCGGAGGAAGATGAAAGAACCTGTAAGGAGCTGGGAGCTTTTGCATATCTCTATAAACCAGTGGATATTGCAGAGTTGACGGCAACTATTGACGAGGCGCACAAAAAGGTAGCAGCAGCAAGGATGGCACATACCTAAATTCCTTGTAATCCAACCCCTTTCAGGCTGATGAGCCCCATCCAGGGCAACTCAGCCTGAAAGCCGTTTATTTTCACTTTGCTTGCATCGGAAAGTATAGGCTAAAGGTGGAACCATTATCCACTTCACTTGTAAAAGTGATAAATCCGCCATGGTCCTCAACGGTTCTTTTACAGATTGGCAGACCCAGGCCGGTGCCCCGACCAAGTATCTTTGTTGTAAAAAAAGGTTCAAAAATTAATTGGATTTTGTCCTCAGGGATACCCGCGCCGGTATCTGATATTTCTAAATTTACATAAGCAATATCTTTTACGACTTCTTGCCTGGTGGTGATGGCCAGGTTGCCTCCACTCGGCATGGCATCAAGTGCGTTTGCAACAAGATTATTTATTACACCTATAACCTTGTCTTTATCGACCAGGATTTTACTGGTATCCAGAAAGGATTTTTCTACCCGTATCTTGTGTGATTTGAATTTGTCATCAAAAACCAGCAACGTTTCATTTATTATTTCGTTCAGATCATGATAGTCCAACTCAAGGTGGTCTTCCCGTGAGTATGTCAAGACATTCATTAATATTTTTTCAAGTCTACTCACCTCGGAAATGATCAGGTCAACATATTTGATCTCTGTAATTTCGGGATCAAGTTTTTTGTGGAGTCTTCTTGCAAAACCGCCAACCAGGGTGAGCGGATTTCGTATCTCGTGGGCAATGTTTGCCGTCAACCTTCCGAGTGCAGAAAGTTTTTCCACCTGAATAAGTTCTTCCTGCAGCTTTTGCTTTGCCTGTTGTGTCTTCTTCCGATCAATTATGCCTGCAAGAGTATTTGCAACTGAAACGAGGATTGTTTCTTCAGCAGGGTCTCGCTTATGCCCTTTGTCAATATAGAGGTTGAGTGCGCCGAAGACAGTGTGGCCAAACAGAATTGGCACACAATAATGCCCATGGTCGGTCATGCCATTACAGAGTATTTCATGGCGCTTGTCCACGCATTCGGCAAAGACTATGTCACGCTGTATCGCTGCCTGACCGCAAAGGCACTTACCAAACGGGATGTGGGAACATGTTTTTAGGTTTTCATCGGATAGACCGATATGGGCCTTCATGACCAGGATTTTCGGTGTTTTTTCTACGAGGAAAATAGCGCCTTGTTTCTCATGGGAGAGGAAGGGCAATGAAACTATGGC
>CALZIH010000425.1 GCA_945787305.1 uncultured Desulfobulbaceae bacterium
CTCGGACCCCTCGGCAACAGCTTCCCCGTAAGGAAATCCAGGAAGAATATTATCCTTGTAGCCGGAGGGCTGGGAATCGCGCCGATAGTGGGACTGGCTGAGAAGATTTCACGCTCCCGCCAGTTTCGGAATAAGAACAATGAAATGAATGGGCCCCTTCTCTTTTACGGCGTCAAAACCAAAGATGAGGTGCTTTGCCGGGAGGAATTGGAATCCCTGGACATCAAACCAATAATATCAACTGATGACGGCACCTTTGGTATAAAAGGAAATATCGTAACCTGCCTGAAACGATATTTCAGCCGTCACAAATTAATGGCAGAGGGATCTACGCTTTATGCATGTGGTCCTGAAATGATGCTGAAATCTCTTTCTTCATTCAGTGCGAAAAAGGGGTTACACTGTTTTGCGGCGCTTGAACAGAACATGGCGTGTGGAGTTGGAACATGTCTTGGCTGTGTAGTAAATACAAAGAAAGGGTATAAGAGGGTCTGTAAAGAAGGACCGGTTTTTCCGATCGAAGAGATCATCTGGGATAACCGCTAAAACATGGCGCTCTCATTATGAAAAAAAGAACAATCTCTGCAATCCTGACATGTTGTTTTCTTCTGCTCCTGGTGGCCTGTGGATCCGACACACAGGTCGCCGAAGTTGGCAAAGCCGCCCCGGATTTTAGTCTTGTCGATCGACAGGGTAAAACCTGGACACTCACTGAATTAAAGGGACAGGTAGTCTTTGTCAACTTCTGGGCGACCTGGTGTCCTCCCTGTCGTGAGGAAATGCCCTCCATGCAGAAGCTCTATGACATGCTGCCGAAAGATAAGTTCAAGATGCTGGCCATACTCAACAATGATAGCCCAACCCTGGCAGACAGTTTTGCCGCAAAGCTCGGTTTGACCATGCCGATCCTTGATGACCAGGCCAATACGGTGGGGCCGAAATATGGACTCACCGGGGTGCCTGAAACCTTTATCATCAATAAAAAAGGTAAGATTGTACGGAAATTCATGGGGCCGGCTCAATGGGATGATGCCAGGTACATTGATATGCTGCAGATATTTATTGATCAGTAATGAAAAAGAAATCACCGCCGGCAACAATTCGCAAAGCCCCATTTATTGTAATCTTTATTTTTCTTGTCCTTGGAGCTGTGGGAATCAGTTTGGGCGAGCCGTCACGGGTTCTTGAACAGGCAAAGCAGATCTGTCTGTCCTGTATTGGAATAGGCTAACGTATGGATGTTATCCGTAAATGGGTTCAAGCGCTCTTTTTCCTGATCACCAACGGCTACTGGAACTTTCCGGTGACCAGAGGAATATACCAAGGGCCACTCAAGGCGATCTGTTCACCGGGACTTAACTGCTTCTCCTGCCCGGCCGCCACAAGCTATTGCCCACTTGGTTCCCTGCAGCAGCTTATGGCAGGTATTCGCCTGGCCCTTGAAAACGGCCAACTCTACGCCGGTTTCTATGTTGTTGGCGCCATGGGCACAATCGGGGGCTTTGTTGGCCGGATGGTTTGCGGATGGGCCTGTCCCTTTGGACTTTTCCAGGAACTCCTTCATAAGATTCCTTCGCAAAAATTCGGCATCTGGCGGTCTCTACGCTACATAAAGTATGGCCTTTTGTTATTTATGGTCATCCTTCTACCCCTCTTTGTCGTTGATGCGCACGGTTTCGGCCAGACATGGTTTTGCAAATATCTCTGCCCGGCCGGCACCTTGGAAGCAGGGTTGCCCCTGCTCATCCTGCGACCTGGACTTCGGGAAAGCCTGGGCTTGCTTTTTATAATCAAGCTGTTTTTTCTCATTCTTTTTATTGTCTGGTCGGTTTTGGCCAGTCGGCCTTTTTGTCGAACGGCCTGCCCGCTTGGTGCCTTTTACGCGCTGTTCAGCAAAGTAAAGCTGGTTAAACTGCAACTTGACCCTGAAAAATGTACCCATTGTAGAGCCTGTCACGGGGTCTGTCCCATGGGGGTATCATTTGATGAGTCGCCCGACGACATGGAATGCATCTCATGTCTTGCCTGCAGTAAGGCTTGCAACTTCAATGCGATCTCTCTCGAAATTGGAGGCATACCGGTCACCAATCAACCCACTTTTCAACCGAAAAAAGCGCAGCCTCAACAATGATTGATGGACTCGTAAAAAGTCAAAAACGCAAATTGCACAGTACGGAAAAACAGTCAGTTATAACCTATCCGCCGTCGGTGGCGAGGCTTTTTGCGACACCGACAATGATTGGGGACGGTCAACTAAAGTGGAGACCAAATCTCCACGCTACTCTCAAGCCTGAATCGTTCAATGGCATGATACACAAAGCAATAA
>CALZIH010000426.1 GCA_945787305.1 uncultured Desulfobulbaceae bacterium
TATAGTATAGATTTAAATAGCTAGGCAATATCAGTCGCATAAGAGGGTTAGTAGTAGTTTTTCGTCACAGATTTAGGTTAAAAGCAGTGGACATCAGTGAATACCGATGCCGCCAAGATGGGGTATATGCGCTTAGTGCCTTACGCCTGAACTCCTGTCATAAAAACAGGTAAGCGTAGACTCCGAGAAAACAATCTCAACTTTTCACCGTAATAACAAAAGGCTCTCAGGATGAAGCTGTTTAGACTAAGATTTTTAGGGCTGTTCTTTTAGTCTTTTGCTAGCAGCCTTCAGCCTAAAGTCTATAAACCTGGGTTGCGGGCAAAGCCCGCTTTAGTTGATTGCTTTACTCTTCCTTAATGTAATCTTTGATCTTTTCGTAAAGTGCTTCCGGTATCTCTTCTTCATACATAAAGGTTTGGGCTTCTTCTCCGCTTAGCTGCTCTTTTATTTCCAAAGGCAGAGAACGAAGGAAAGCGACACGTTCGGCGATTGGCTTTGTATTTTCATCTGTCATGCTGACTCCTTTGCTTGACCGGTTCGCCTGTTTTTGTTCTGAAACCGATTCTTCATTGTATAACGGTAAAAAAAATGAACTTGAGAAAACTTTTTGCCTACCATACCTGTTGGCGGCTTTGCTGGGCAACTAAATTATCTAGGACATCGGTCAAATGTGGCCAAATCGGGGCGAATTTCGGGTTGCTGGAAAACTTTTTTGCTGATTGTCGCCAAAATGATGGAAAAAGACTTTTTTAATCCGGTCGATCTCTGTTAAGCTGAAATTTTTTATTGAGAGAAAATCGTGAGAGGAAGAGGTTCCATTATTCCGGACCGTATACCATGCCGCTGAACAAAGCACTTTCTTCTTTACGTGAAGGGCTCAATCAGGAAGAAGAGCGTAGATTGTCGGCTCTTGCCTGTCCGAGTAGAAACGGCTTTCGCAGGCGCCAGGAAGAGAGAACCGACTATCGACAGTCCTTTGCCCAGGATTGCGACCGTATCCTTCATTCCCGAGCTTACACGAGATACATTGATAAAACCCAGGTCTTTTCTCTAGTTGACAATGATCATATCAGCCATCGCGTTTTGCACGTGCAGATGGTTTCCAGGATCGCTCGAACCGTAGGCCGTTTTCTTGGCCTCAATGAAGATTTAATTGAGGCCATTGCCCTGGGGCACGATATCGGTCACCCTCCCTTCGGTCACGAGGGGGAAAGAATATTGGATACGCTCTGCAAAGAGCAAGGGCTGGACGGTTTTCAGCATAATATTCAATCGGTGCAGTTTCTCGATCGGTTCGAACGTAAAGGGAGGGGATGGAACCTCTGCCTGCAGGTGTTGGACGGCATCTTTTGTCATGACGGTGAGGCCCATTCTACGCGTCTTATTCCCCAGCGGAAAAAGGATTTTTTAATATTTGACCGGGAATTAAGAGCTAAGGGACATGATCCTCTGCGACGACTCCCGCCCATGACCCTTGAAGGGTGTGTGGTGCGAATATCAGACACCATTGCCTATATAGGCCGGGATATTGAGGACGCCATTGAATTGGGACTGATTGATCGCAAGGAAATTCCCGCCCATTGTGCTCGCGCATTGGGCAATACCAACGGGACTATTGTATACACACTGGTGACCGATCTTATCAGCAGCAGTCGCCATATTCGCGACGCCGAGTACGGGCCGGAGCAGGATTATATTGGATTCAGCAGGGAAACATCTGGGCTGCTGCTTGAACTGAAACAGTTTAACTATGAGCGTATTTATCATAATCCGGCTTTTAAGCCCGACTTTGCTATGATACGAACTTGTTATCGTAATGTATTTGAACATTTTATGCAGATTATGCAGAAGCGAACAGGAAGCCTCGACTGCAAGGGGTTCCTGACTTCCATGACCGAAGAGTATATGAATCTGCATCCGCCGGCAGCTGTTGTCCGAGACTACCTTGCCGGAATGACTGATGCTTTTTTTCTTCACCAAGCCAAAATAATAGGTTGTGCGATCCCGGAGAGGACATGTTTGCCAAACTGAAAATTTTCCTGCCCGGCGAGAACACTCGCATGATCCTGATTGCCGCATTTATCGGCCTGATGGCTGGTGTTGCCATAATTGCTTTTCGGGAATCCGTTGAATTTGTCCATGAAGAACTTTTTGTCCGGGGGTACGAGTTGCTGCGGATTGAAGAGGGGGGCTGGCGGAAATTTTTACTGCCCTTGATACCCATGTTCGGTATGGTTTTACTGATACCCCTTTCCCTTGCTTTTCCAGGCAAAGTAAATGGCTATGGCTTCACCAATTTTTTACGCCGGGTGAACCTCCATTGCCGTAATCGGTGGTTCTCTGGGGTCTCAGGTGGGGCAGCGTTTTCGGGTTTCGGGTAAACGCATGAAGGTCTATATTGCTGCTGGTTGCGCCGGCGGTATTGCCGGAATATTCAACGCCCCTCTTGCCGGGATGTTTTTTGCCGCCGAGATTGTCCTACTCGGCACCTACGAGGTTTCCTCTTTTGCCGCCCTTGTTATCGCCTCTGCTTTCTCGACCGTAGTGTCCCGTGCCTGGTATGGTGAAATACCTGCCTTTCCGGTCCCGGATTATCAAATGATCAACCCTCTGGTCGAGATGCCGCTGTACTCGATTATGGCTCTGTTGATCGGTCTTTTAGCTGTTTTGCATATACGGTTTTTTTATTTTGTCCGTGACAAGTTTCGGGATCTGCCCCTGCATGAACAGCTGAAGCCTATCTTGGGTGCCTTTATGGTCGGCAGCCTCGGCATCGCTTTTCCCCAGGTCATGGGCGACGGATACGAGTATATTGAAAAGGCCCTGGCCGGTCATACCCTGGTCTGGGTCATGCTGATCCTGATTTTTCTCAAATCCATTGCTACCGCTATCACTCTGGGCTCCGGAGGTGCCGGTGGTGTCTTTGCGCCGGCCCTGTTTATCGGTGCGGTTTGCGGAGGGGCCTTTGGGGGGGTGGTACATTATCTCCTGCCGGAATACACAGCCGGTCCCGGCGCCTATGCGACAATCGGGATCGGTGCATTCCTGGCTGCCTCCACCCATGCACCTATGACCGCAATCTTTCTTCTTTTCGAGATGACTGGCAATTAT
>CALZIH010000427.1 GCA_945787305.1 uncultured Desulfobulbaceae bacterium
TCGTTCACTGTAGCGCCCGTAGACCGAGGGGATGTCGACGGCAATATGCCGCTTGTACTATATTTCCTCGCGCGGTTCAAAGACCTCCTCACTCAAAATGATCAACTTCAACTGTTCAAGGTGATCAAGCAAGGCGGTTAGACAGTGTACGGTGTCACATTTTTCCAGCACTGCCAGCAAATCTTCCATCTCCGAGAAACCGGTTTGGGAAGCGTGTTGGAGGTGGTTACGCAGCTCCGCCAGCCCCAGGTTGTACTTCTGGTGCAGAAGTTTGAACATCCTGACCAGCAGTTCAAACCGCTTTCGCTCCATTGTTGACAGGTCGCTCTGGCGATCCAGGTAGGCCTGCCGGGAATCATCGTCCCACTGTAGGATATCCTCCATGGAATCAAACTCCAGTTCCTGCTGAATACGGGTCGCCAAAACGTGCTGTTCGTCGACAAAGGGACCGGAGACTTCCACCTGAGCGAGAATCTCCTGGGGCAGATATTCGCGTAATTGCTTTTTATCAAGCGTTATCCAAAAACTGAAAATCGCCTTAATAAAGTCGACTATCAGATTACTTGATTCAACATGACTCTGTTTACGAAGAAAATGGATGAGTACATCGCGTCGCTTATGCAGCTCATCAAGCTCGGTGGACACCTCTCGCAACTCGCCCTCTGCACCTATTTCATTAAAAAAAACAGGCATCAGCTTGGTGAATTGCTTTGCCAGGTTATAGATTGGACCAATGGGATGATTGAGTAAATCGGTAATGTCACGCTGAAAGAGATCAGTATCCTTGACACAGGTGCCGGACAACTTGATATGAATGATCAAGGCGGAAAAAAGGATAGAGCACCACTTGGGCTCCTGCATGATAAGGTTGAGCCAAACCCGGATATTGGCCAGATGGGCCGGGTTGGTGATGGGCTGCCAGTCTTCGTCAACCCCCATTACATTGGCATATTGAAAACCAAACTGCACCGCCTGCCAGAGAAAAGCCTCCACCAGTCGCGAGTTTCCCCTTTTAAACACTTCGCCACCAATCACCTGGATACATTGCAGCGAGGTGTGCGGATATTTACGAACATTGACCTTGAGCAGATGAAAAGTGGTAACAAAAAACTGTTCAATCTGCTCAAAACTTTGCTTACGGATCAACTGAACAAGGGAGCGGTTGATCTCACGCAACGTTTCCTCATGAATCAGGTACAGGCCTGAAGTGTCCATGATCCTGAAGAGAAATAAAATCTTGCGATTCTCAACAAATCGGGAAGGCTCACCTTCAATCGGCTCTTTGGCCAGCTTACTGGGAATCTCACGATACAGACGGACAATATCCATGTGGGCAGGCAACTGTAAAGCCTCACTCAAACCAGCCAAAGGGTCGCTGTCGACATCAACCTGCTGCAATACGTTGAGATGTTCTTCTATCTGTGCATGGGAAATAGCTGTAAGCAATGGGCCTGCATGCCATTCATGGCAGAACGCTCCGCACTGCTCCTCAAACCAGGGCAGCGGATCATCTTCTCCCAACCAATAGCCATAGTTCAATCCTAATATCTTCTGCATCAAACGGGCGATTGGCCCATAATCGAAACCAATTTCGTCGTTGTCCCTGGCAAAAGCGATCAGGCGTAGGGCCATCTTTTTCATGGGATGATGGCCTTGCACCATATACATCATGACCTGAGAATCGATTTCATCAAGTCGAGACAACTTGATGAAAAACGTATTGAGTGCCTCTTCATATCGAAGGAGGCTGGATAAATCCATGGAGTTGATAAGCTTGTCACTGTAAGCCAGCATGGCTTCCATGATTCGACTCACCAGTTTTCCGTTTTTGTGAGATTCCTCCAGAGCCTCAAAAAAAATACCGGTGAACAGGGTAAAGGCCTCGGGCCCCTGTTCGTGGTCTTGATAATGATTGAGATTTTTCAGGACAAAGGCACGAAGCTCGGGGGTGATCAACTGCCAGTTACGATAGGGATGGCAGATTTCGTAGAGTAGTCCTTCCAGCTTGGATGATAACCCTTGAAATTTCGCTACAATCTCCTGGAGAGGCAGAAGCTCCGGATTACTATTTCTTCGAAAAAGAAGGCAAGTTAAAAGTTCGCATCACACCCATAGTACGAAATCGTGTATCGGATGATAATTAGATAACGAACATTTCAAGTGATCAAATGTTTGAATGTTCATACGTGCCAGGAGAAAACCTTTCACCCCTACCCCAAAATATCTTTCTTGGCTTTTTCATACTCCTTAAGCGTAATCAGTTTTTTTTCATAAAGCCGGGAAAGCTCTGTTAACGATTTAACGCTG
>CALZIH010000428.1 GCA_945787305.1 uncultured Desulfobulbaceae bacterium
GGAGCAGTTTTTGTTGCATCCGGTACCGGTCAGGCATTATCCGAAACCGGACCTTCAGACTATCAGGGCCTAGAAAAACTGGTCAAAAGTCAACAGCAGCAGCTTGACGTCCAGGCAGGAGAAATTGCCATATTAAAAGAACAACTGAAAGCATTGCTGGCCAAGACAGCTCAAAATGAACAAGCCCTTACGGTCAAGGCAGACAAGGAAGAGATTGAGCAGTTGCAGTTGGACAAGAGCATTGCCTCCTCCAATCCCAATATAGCGGTGTCTCTCTATGGCCAGGTCAACCGAGCCGCTCTCTGGGCCGACAACGGTGATTCCAGCAAGGTATATTTTGTCGACAATTCAGCCTCTTCTACACGTTTGGGCCTCTTGGCCATGGCCCAGCCATCGGATGATTTCACTGCCGGAGGGAGGATAGAATATAGCCTGGTTTCCAATGCATCAAATGATGTGAATCAGTTGCAACAGGATACTGCCGCTTCGCTGAATCTCCGCTGGGCGGATTTGACTCTGGAAAGTAACCGGTTAGGCAAACTCTATCTCGGGCATGGCTCAACAGCCTCAGACAATACTGCCGAGGTGGATCTGTCCGGTACGGAAGTCGCCTTATCTTCAGAAATTGAGTCCGTGGCCGGTGGGCAGCTCTGGTATGACGGAGCCGGCAACATCTTGACTGATCTTCAGATAAAACAAACAATGAACAATGTTGATGGGCTTTCTCGACGGGACCGTCTCCGATATGACACCCCGTCATTTGCCGGATTCAGTCTGGGTGGGTCAGCGGTTGAAAATGGGGCCTTTGATGCAGCCCTTACGTACAGCCGGAAGTTTGAGGGGATTAACGTCGCAGGAGCACTTGCCTGGGTAAATCCACAGGATATCGACCCCTCTGTTGATTACTTTATTGACGGTTCCGTTTCCCTGCTCCTGGAGTCCGGATTTAACGTGACTTTTGCCGGCGCCTGGAAAAACATGATTGAAGACAACCGGGATGATGTCCAATACTGGTATGGTAAGCTCGGATATACAACCGATCTATTTCAGAGCGGATTTTCTGCCTTTGCACTGGATTACGGCCAGTATGAAAACTTTGTTCTCAATAACGATGACGGTCGGGCTTTCGGTCTGGGGTATGTCCAATATGTCAAGGACTGGGCAACTGAATTCTATCTTGCCTATCGCTTGTACACCCTTGAACGCGACCAGGGTGATTATGACAATGTCAATGCCATCATGGCCGGCGCCCGGTTAAAGTTCTAAAAAACTTGATGTCTTTCCAGTCAAAGAAATTAGTGAATTTACATCTGCAGAGGAGGGCCGGGAATGAAAACCACCTATCATGTAATAATTATCGCCTGCTGTTTTTTAACCACCGGTCTTGTGATGGATAAGGTATTTGATGCCACTATGGTTGTCTCGGAAGCCGAAGCCAGAATCGGCCGACCAATGACTCCGATCAGCGTTGCCGGTACGGCCCGGAGAACAACACGAAGAGTAATCCGGCGAACGTCGGTTTTGGTAGCCACTTTGCCTGCAGGTTGTTCTACAGTTATTATAGAGGGAACAACTCTACATCAGTGTGGTGGCAAGTATTACCAGCCGGAAGGCAACCAGTATGTGATCGTACAAGTTGACTGAAATATAGGCGTCTGATTCTCAATAAAAATAGGATTATGTGAAACAGACATCAGAAACGAGTAACTTATAAAGGAGAGAGAAGTCGTGAATAAAATCAAAACATCTGTATGCTTTCTTGCAGCACTTACTCTGTGCACCGTATCAATCTTTTCCAAAACGGTTCTGGCAGATGATACAGGTGACCTGGCCAAGGCGGCTCAGAATCCTGTTGCCAACATGATCAGCCTGCCCTTGCAGAACAACACCAGCTTCGGTGTCGGGCCAGGTGACGATGTGCAGAATGTACTCAACATTCAGCCGGTTATCCCTGTCAACTTGAGTGAGAACTGGAACCTGATTACCCGCACCATTGCCCCGGTAATTTATCAGCCGGAGATGGTCTCGGGATACGGCAGCGAATTCGGTCTGGGAGATATAAACATGACACTGTTTCTTTCGCCTGCTAAGGCTGGCAAGCTTATCTGGGGGTTGGGTCCGGTGTTTTCCTTACCCACGGCAAGCGATATGGTGCTGGGCAGCGATAAATGGAGTGCCGGGCCCTCACTTGTTGCTTTGACGATCCAGGGGCCCTGGGTCGTTGGCTGTCTTGCCAATAACCTGTGGTCTTTTGCCGGTGATGACGATCGGGCGGACGTCAA
>CALZIH010000429.1 GCA_945787305.1 uncultured Desulfobulbaceae bacterium
CAGTCAGGCTCTCCAGCGAGAAATGGCGACCTTGCGATGAGATATGTAGGGCTATGTTTCGGAAATCCATCTCCGGAAGTTGGAGATTTTTTGGGATCGGTAAATCCTCGGGCAGGGTAAAAGGTGTTTCTTTTTCATTGTCGAACAGGGTGAGAACGGTTTCGCCGCCGGTGAAAACAAGCCGGCCCTGTTCGATAAAAAAGGCGACCCCCTGGAGCAGGTTATTAAGCCGAAAATGATAATCAGCCCTCTCCAAAACAAAGGAAAAATGTGGCTGTCCGTTGTCGACCCTTGAAGCTGCTGCAATGTCGGTAAGGGCCAGCCTACTATATAAGTCAGTACTAATGCCACCGATGGTCACATCCGCATCTAATTGTTTCTGCAAGGCCGGGATGAGGAGAGCGTCAATGCCGACCTTGATCAGAGGCTCCCGGAATCCATAGAGGATTACAGATCCGATCATACAGGTCAAGACTGACCACTTACAGAGAAACCGGCATCGCATGATCGAAATATTTCCAGGTTGGCGGCAAAGTAATTATTTTCAAGGGCTGCTTTTTTTCTTGTGCAAAATTGTTGCAGGGGCAGCCGGTGGTTTTTTAATCAAGCTTGCCTCGTTCTATAAACTCGCTGAAAGGAGGCGAGAGTGGTATGCTTCGGCCACTGGCTCTTTTGTTCTGGGGAACGAGTATACCCGGATGGACGGTTGAATGTCATCACGGAAATGAGGTGGCTGTAGGATTCGGGCACCCGGAGCCGAAAAAGAAAAAAACCATGAACATACCGTTACGGGATAATATACAAACAATAAATATAACAAGTTAATGTTGACGACAGACAAGGTGTTCATGAGTTGCATCTTTTTTGCCTTGATCATTTTCAAGGTTATCGCCAGAGAAAATTGATAGCACATGACGGGTTTTAATGATGGGAAAAGTAGCAATGGTCTTTAATGAGTTGTTGAGCTGGCGGGCGCTGTTGGATCTACTGATCATCAGTGCGGGGATCTTTTTTCTTTACCGAACCCTGGTGCGACTCGGTACCTGGAAAATTCTTGTAGGTATAGTTGCGGCCTTTATTATTTTTATTTTTGCCAGACTGCTTCACTTGCAAGGGGTGGAATGGATCTACATGAATGTCAGCCAAGTGGCTGTGCTGGCGCTGATAGTTATCTTTCAACCCGAACTGAGAAAGATTTTTGAAAAAGTGGTGTCGTTGCATGGAAGGAATGGGGCCTCCACCGATGTTACCTTTGTGGGAATCATTGCCGAAAGTCTCTGGAAGCTGGCAAAGCAGAAACAGGGCGCCATTGTTGTTTATCCTGGGAAAGAGCCGATTGCTGAAAAACTTTCCGGAGGGCATCGTTTAATCGCCGAGGCAAGTGTCCCTTTGGTCATGAGTATTTTTGATCCCAATTCACCAGGGCACGATGGTGCCCTGATTGTGGAGAACAACAAGCTTGTCAGTTTTGGTGTTCGACTACCCATGTCGCAGACATCACGTTTGGCTGAAGAATACGGAACCAGGCATCATGCAGCGATGGGACTTGCGGAAATGACAGATGCACTTATCCTCGTCGTCTCAGAAGAGCGTGGTGTTGTGTCTGCGTTTAGAGATAGTAAGATGACCGGATTGGAGTCGGTTGAGGATATCGTTGATCAGATAACAAACCATCAGGCTAGGTACGGAATTTTTGATATCAAGCAACTTGGCCTTGTCGACCGCCGGACCTTTATGCAGGCGGCCGCAAGCGTGGCCCTTGCCTCTGTTTTTTTATTTGGTCTGACCAGTGCCAATAAACAGGTCATCGAGCAGGTCTTTACTCTGCCTGTAATGTATAGTTCACCATCGGAAGAATTTCTACTGGTCGGTGACAGGGTTGAAGAGGTGAAGGTTCATATTGCCGGACCACGATCGGTGCTGGAGGGCTTTCTCTTGTCTCAACCCGCGATTAAAATAGATCTGTCGGGTATGGTTGAGGGGGCACAGACTATTTTGATTAGCGGAGAACATCTTGATAATAATAAGGTTTCGTTTCTGGGGAGTTCACCATCCCAGTTAGAGGTTACCTTGGCAAAGAGGGTGAAAAAAGCTGTGCCGGTGGAGCCTCAACTTGTCGGCAGCCTACCGGTGGGGTTGCAACTTAAGCGTATTACAGTGATCCCCGAGGCCGTTCAGGTTCTGGCGCCCGCAGCCACTGATCCTGAAAAGCCGTTATCGGTGTCAACAACACCGGTTTACCTCAACTCTATCCAAGCAACCAGTCGTATTTT
>CALZIH010000430.1 GCA_945787305.1 uncultured Desulfobulbaceae bacterium
CCGGGTTCCGCCAAAGGGTACTGCTTCTGGATGATAAAGCATTACGTGATGTTTTGTTGGCCCGGGATGATAGAATAGAGCGTTGCACGATCTCCATAGCCAGGCCAGGCGATGCAACCAGGATTCTCTGTGTTAAAGACGTGATTCAACCAAGTTGTACAATTCATGGCGATACTCCCGGATCAGGGAGAAAACACATCCTTGAAAATGTTGCTGTTGTCACCTGCGGTAAGATTGTCGGCTTTCAGGAAGGGATTATCGACATGAGCGGGCCTGGAGCTCTCTATTCACCTTTTTCCAACACCCTGAACATTGTCCTGGAAATCGATGTCGTGAACGGGCTGACACCCCACCAGCATGAAGAGACACTCAGGAAGGCCGGCCTTCTGGCCGCCGAATGTATAGGCGAGGCTGTGAGAACGGTCCGGCCCGACAGGGTGGAATCTTTTACACCTTTGGAAAACGCTACCGTTGCTCCGGATCTGCCCCGGGTTGTGTATGTCTACATGCTCCTCAATCAGGGCCTTCTCCACGACACCTATGTTCTTGGCCGTAATGCCAAAGAAGGTTTGCCGTGCACCATTGATGCAACCGTGTTGCTCGATGGCGCAATAATTTCAGGCAACTGCGTTTCCGCTTGCGACAAAAATACCACCTGGCATCATCAGAATAATCCGGTCATTCTAGAGTTATACCGGCGCCATGGCAGGGACTTGAATTTTGTCGGCGTTGTGCTGACCAGCGAATTGGTCAGGCTGAGCGCCAAAGAGGAATCCGCAACGCAGGTTGTCGATCTTGTCCGAGAGTTGAAAGCGGACGGGGTCATTCTCACCAAGGAGGGATTTGGTAACCCGGATGCCGACCAGATGCTGTTGACCCGAAGTCTTGAACAGGTTGGTATCAAGATGGTTGCCATTAGCGATGAGTTTGCCGGCTCGGACGGCTTGTCCCAGTCACTGGCCGATACGGCACCGGAGGCGAACGCTGTTGTTTCTACAGGCAATGCCAATGAGCGGGTAACCCTACCGCCCATGGAGTGCTTACTGGGGCCGCTTGATGATTTGAGCAAACTTGCCGGTGCCTGGCCACATAGTCTGCATGGAGACGGCAGCCTGGAAGTGGAGTTGCAGGCAATTATCGGTGCGACCAACGAGCTTGGCATGCAGCCACTGCGCTGCAGGGAGGTTTGAGCATGGCTAAATACAGGATCGTTTACTGTTTGAATCAGTTTTTTGGAGGACTGGGGGGCGAAGAGAAGGCGAACCAGCCGCCGCAACGGATTGAAAGTGCACGGGGACCCGGCCTCTTACTTGAAAGGTCGTTCCCGGATATTGAGGTGGTGGCAACAATAGTTTTCGGTGATAATTATTTTGCTGAAAAGACAGAAGCAGCCACCGAGGAAACCCTGGCCTTGCTTGCGCCCCTGTTTGCGGTTGCAGAAGAGGATAAACCACATTTTCTTCTCTCCGGGCCCGCCTTTAATGCCGGTAGGTACGGCATAGCCTGCGGTGCGATCTGTCAAATGGTGAGGCAACGTTTCGCTGTTCCCGCTGTAACGGCCATGTATCCGGAAAATCCGGCTGTTGAAGAATACAGAAAAAGTGTATTCATCGCCAAGGCAGGTCAGGATGTCATGGCCATGGAAAACGACCTCAAAGGCATGGTTGCCCTGGCTGTTAAACTTTTGCAAGGTCAAGAGGTGCTGCCGGATCGTGATGGATATATCGCCCAGGGACGAAGAAAGAATTATTTTGCCGAAACATCCGGAGCCGTTCGCGCAGTTGACATGTTGTTGCTGAAATTGGCAGGCAAACCATTTGTCACCGAATACGTCATGCCTGTTTTTGATCGGGTGCCGCCTGCGCCGCCGATCAAGGATATGCAACATGCCAGGTTGGCCTTGGTAACCTCGGGTGGTATTGTTCCGCTCGGCAATCCTGACAAGATCGAAGCCGCCAGTGCCGGCAGGTTTGGTCAATATTCCATTCACCGCCTGTCCGCCTTCGATCAAGCTACCCATCAGACAGCTCATGGCGGCTATGATCCAACCTTTGCCAACGCTGACCCCAACCGGGTACTTCCCCTGGATGCAGTGCGAGAACTGGAGTCGCAAGGGGCTTTCGGCAGTCTCCACGATTTCTATTATGCCACGGTCGGCAATGGGACATCGGTTGCCAATGCGGAAAAATACGGGCAGGAAATCGCACTCGTTGCGGCGCAACGATGACCAAGCAGATCGAACGCGTAGGGATACCGGTTGTCCATGCCTGTTCAATCGTCCCTATCTCCAAAACCGTGGGCGCAAACCGTATTGTGCCCACCATTGCCATACCGCATCCGTTTGGTGACCCTGCCAAGAGTCCGGAAGAGGAAAAAGCAATGAGAAAAGAGCTGGTGAACAAGGCGCTTAAAGCACTGGCTACGCCGATTAACCAACAAACGGTTTTTTAAATCGTGTAAGAGAATGGAAAACTTCCGTTCAGGTCATTCCTACATTGACGGGAAGCAAACATGTGTGAATTCTGTAGCCAACATGGCGATGGTAAGGTCTGGTTTAAAAACGCAGAGAATTACGGCAAGGACCTGATGAGTGATCTTGCCCGCCGTAACTATATCCGTGATTTTTTCACCTCGACCATTGAGGAGGGCGTTGTGACCATTGGTCGGCTGGAAACCCTTTTTGGTAAAAAGAAGCGGCTTCCTGCCCGGTTGACCAATCAACTGGTGGACAAGGCCAAGGTCGAGCATTTCGGCCAGGTTGTTACCATCGAGGATATCCGCGAGTTGGTAGGCAAGGCGGCCACGGTGGTCAGGCTGCCCTGCGCCTGTCGCTGGGCCTCGATGAAAAAGGAAAACCGCTGTTGTTATTCGGTCAGCTATTCAGCCGATGCCTGGTACAAAGATCTTGATATGGGCTATTTCGGTCTTGCCCAGGATCAGGGATTGGAATCACTCTCCCCGCAAGAGGCTATCGCTCAGATGGAAAAGCTGGAAAAGGAAGGGGCCGTTCATACCATCTGGACCATGCTGACGCCCTTTATCGGTGCTATCTGTAACTGTCAGCCCGAAGATTGTCTGGGGCTTCGCACCCTGTCGATAGATGTCGAGACCATGTTTCGCGGTGAGCAGATGGCCTCGGTGGATGAAGAGCTGTGTACCGGTTGCGGTGCCTGCGAGGACGCCTGTCATTTCAATGCAATCACCGGCGTGGAGATGTCCGGTGAACATAAGGCCCATATCCGGTCCTCGGCCTGTTTCGGTTGCGGATTATGCCGCAACGTCTGTCCGGTTGATGCGCTTACTCTGGTAACGAGGAAATAATTTTGGTTTTGAATGTAGCACAACAGGGGGGCATGAGCGATTCTCCTGGAAATCCCTGCTGGCTAAAGATGCTGGATCTTCCCCTCAGGTTTCCAGGCCGTTTGCGGTTTTTTCTTCTCTTTTTTGAAACACTCTATCAGATCGCCGACTTTGCCACGGTCGAAATTTTTGATTTTCAGGCCGACCTGCTGTCCGGGTGTGGCTTTGTTGACAGTCGCTTTTTCAATATGTAGCGACTCGATTATCCCTGTGTATATCGGTCCCATCCCACTGATAAGATGAAATCGCGAGCCCACCGTCAAGCTTCCGCTTAAGACTTCGGAACCAAGAATGGTGCCGTGGCGACTGCCTTTGAACAGGGCAATGACCCGTGCTGTGCCGATTACTTCCTCTCCGGCCTCTTCCTCGGGCCGGATGCTGGCAGCAATCATCTGCACATCTTCTACCAGTCGATAAATGACATTGTACAGCCTGACTTCCACATCGTGATCCCGGCAGACTTCATTCACTCTGGGCAGTACATCTACATTGAAACCGACAATCAGGCGGCTGCCGGTTTCAGCATGGAGGACATCTGTTTTATTGACATCGCCGACCCCGCGCCGAATGATTCGGATCGATACGCCATCGACTTCCAGTTCTTCAATACCGCTGCAGACTGCTTCCAGGGGGCCGGCCCCGTCCCCTTTTACTATGACTTCCAGGTTAGCGGTTGTCCTCTGTTCAGCCTGTTGTTGAGCAGGCGTTTCCTGTATCTTTTTCCGTTTCGTTTTTTTTCTGTGACTCATCTGGTTCAATTTTTTAGTTTTGTACCGACCAACGAAATGTATTTCTTAATACCTTCCTTTTACCTAACCGCTAAAAAATTTGCTATTTCCTTTCTTTAAAAAGTGGAATGAATGGAATAAGCTGCCCGTG
>CALZIH010000431.1 GCA_945787305.1 uncultured Desulfobulbaceae bacterium
AAAAAGCAGATGCCTATATCGGTAATCTGACCCTGGCCTCTTTTCTCATCCTGGAGAAGGGACTTGCCAATTTGAAGATTGCCGGCCCCAGCCCCTTTGGTGACCATGTCTTCTCCATGGGAATTCGGAATGACTGGCCTGAACTTGTCAGTATCATAGACAAGGGACTGGCCACCATATCACCTGAGGATCAGGCGGAGATTCGCAATAAATACATATCAATACGTTATGAACATACAGAAACCGCTGTCATCATAAAGTGGGTTCTCATTATTGGCGGTGTGGCCTCAAGCATCATATTCCTGTTTGTTTTCTGGAACAAAACTCTGCGGAAGCAGGTGAAGGAGCGGACAGTCGACCTGGAGGATATGAACCAGAATCTAGAGGAGCAGGTTGAAGATCGAAAAAGAGCAGAGAAAGCCCTCGCAGAACTTGAGGCGGAAGAGCGTACCCTGATCGATGCCGTAAAAGGTCCGTTTTTCCTGATGAACAGAGAGGGCGTTATTATTGTGGCCAATAAGGGTATGGCTGCCCGGTTTGGCAAAGACATTTCTGAATTGATGGGCATGAATGCATATGAGCTGTTTCCTGATGGGGTGGTAAAAAAACATCGTATGCGACAGATCGAAAAAGTGATTTCTTCCGGCCAGCCTCATACATTCAGGGATGAGCGGGATGGTCAATTTTTTGAACATAGACTATATCCTCTGGGGATGGTCAATTTTTTGAACATAGACTATATCCTCTGCAAGGTGCTTCCGGATATGTTGAAAAGGTAGCGGTGTTTACCACTGACATCACGGAGGAGGTCTTGGCCCGGCAGCAGATAAAAGAAGGAGAAGAGCGCTTCCGTGCCACCTTTGAACAGGCGGCAGTCGGCATTGCTCATGTTTCACTTAACGGAGGATTCTTGCGTATCAACCGGCAATTCTGTGAAATTGCCGGCTACTCCCATGAGGAGTTGAGTGGGTTGACCTTTCAGGACATTACCTATCCCGACGATCTTGAGGCAGACCTTGATCAAATGCAGAGTTTACTGGATGGTAAAGAAAACACCTATTCCATGGAAAAGAGATATCTGCGCAAAGGAGGTCAGCAAGTCTGGATCAATCTGACCGTTTCGATTTTACGGGATGATACTGGCAGACCAATGTATTTTGTTTCGGTTATTGAAGATATCACTCCACGAAAACGTGCAGAAGAAGCGCTACGGGAGAGCGAGGGGAAGTTCCGGAACCTGGTGGAACAGTCTCCGCTTTCCATACAGATTCTGAACATTGATGGCCAAATAATTCAGGTCAATGAGGCGTGGAAAAAGCTTTGGGGGATCTCCGAGGAAGACCTGGAGGATGTACTTGGTAAGTATAACGTACTCGAAGATGAAGAGGCCAGGAAACTGGGGATTATACCGCTTATAGAAAAAGCTTTCAGGGGCGAGGTCGTTTTACTTCCGGAGTTTCAATATGATGCATCCAACACGATGGAAAATCTTGAAATAGGTTATGTTGCGGCTAAGAAACGCTGGGTTCAGGCCCGACTGTATCCTATCAGGAACAGCAATGGCAAGATTGTGAATGTTGTTCACATAGAGGAAGATATCACAGAACGCAAGCAGGCAGAAGATAAGGTCCAGAACTATCAGCAGAGACTGAAGGCACTGGCCTCTCAATTAACCATTGCCGAGGAAAGGGAGCGCCGCCGCATTGCCGCCGACCTGCATGATCATGTGGGACAGTCCCTTGCATTGGCGCGTATGCAGCTTGCCACAGCGATTAAGTCCACAGACGATTCGAGTATTGCTGACCTTTGCGGGGAAGTTTCCGAAAACTTGCTCGAGGCCATCAGGGACACAAAAAACCTTATTTTCGAATTGAGCTCTCCTTCCATGAATGAAATTGGTCTCGGGGCAGCGCTCTCTGAGTGGCTTGAGGAAAACATTGAGAAGAAGCATGGACTTCACGTAGAATTTATAGATGACGGTAATAAAAGACTCCTCGATGATGATGTGCGGTCACTGTTGTACCGTAACGTACGGGAGCTGCTTACCAATGTGATAAAACATGGTCAGGCGAACACGGTGAGTGTCCGACTGGATAATTCATCAGACAGTATCAGGATTACCGTACAGGATGACGGTGTTGGTTGTGATGTTCAGGAGAAAATGGAAAAGGCTAACCCTTACGACAGCTTCGGCCTTTTCAGCATTCAGGAACGCATGACCGACCTTGGCGGGCAAATGGAAATTTTGTCCGAACCGGGGAAAGGATGCACCGTGATTTTGACTGTGCCGGTTGGGAATGGAGAAAAGAAAAAAGGTTCAGAGGTTCAGGGTTCAGAGTTCAAAGGTTAGAAAAAATACAACCCAGAACGTTGAACCCAGAACTGGGAACCTAAAAAGACATGAAAATTGAACGGTTTGAAGACATTGAGGCCTGGAAGTTGGCTCGGGAGTTAACGAGAAAAATATACATGCTAACGAAGAAGCCGAGATTTGAGAAGGACTACGGGTTGAAGAAGCAGATACAAGATGCTGCCGGATCATCAATGCATAATATTGCCGAAGGTTTTGATTCAGAGACAAATCGCGAGTTCATACGGTTCTTACGATATGCCAAGCGGTCTTGCACGGAAGTTCAGAGTGAGCTTTATGTAGCCCAGGATGAAGAGTATATAACTTCCGGCGAATTTAAAGATGCGTACGAACTGGCTGGAAGAACCCGTGCGGCTATTCGTGGCTTCATTAACTATCTTATGAATTACGAAGAGCGCAAAGTAGTCAAACATAAATCCGTAGCCCTGAACCGTGAACCCAGAACCATGAACCCAAAACTATGAAAACAAAAATCCTCTTAGTTGATGATCATGCGGTACTCCGCAAGGGCCTTCGTCTCCT
>CALZIH010000432.1 GCA_945787305.1 uncultured Desulfobulbaceae bacterium
TGAAATAGTTTTAGCTTGTTAGCTTGCCAATGTGACAATGTTTTTTTCAAAACATTAGAGATTGAAAGTGGTGTAACAAGCGTTTGTGTCATTTTCTTTTGTCTTGAAACCTAATGGCCGAGCTGAGCGGCAATTTTGCTTTGATAATGGCCGCTTGCGGCCTGATTATCGGAGTAAAATTGTCCGCTCGAGTGATTGGTTGGCGCGTAGCGAAGCGGAGCGCTGACCAAGCGCACGAGCGGTCTCCGCTCAGCTCGGCCATTGCCGAATCCGCGCAGCGGAGTCGGCAACCATTGATTATCAAGGCAACTTGCCCTGATAAGTTGACATTAAGGGTGTTTTCAGGCAAACTTTCCCTCTGCCATTATCAACAAATGTTCATACAATAGCATAGGAAGACACAACAGCCAAAGGCAAAAAGAAAAATTTCTGAATAAGTTCGGCAAGTCACGCGACACAGGCAACATTGGGACTCCACTGAAGATGCGCGATTTAACCTTCTCACAAACTATGCACTTGCGGTTAATTTGGGCGGGACAGGATCGACCGTTCTCAGCTTGGTAAGCAGGATGCCAAGGTCAAAGATATCAGGCACCGCACTGCGGTTGGCCTCAAATGCTGCCACGGCCTTAGCGGCCATGGACGTGGCACCCTTTATATTACCATGATCAAGCTGAACATACATACCGGCGGCCCGGATCATAGCCTGTAAAATCAGCTTTGTTCTACCGGTGGCATGCATCCACGCATGTTCTAGGATCTCATGGACTTCAAAAAACAGCTCCTCATCCCACAAGACCAACGCCCTGGCAAAGGCATCGTCAAGATGTTGCTGGTCAATACACGCCAGCGCCCTGCCATATCGCTCCATACGATCTTCGATATACTGTCGGTATAGAGCTTCCGGATCGGTAGCAAGGTAGCGTTCGGCCACCCCTTGAACCGGGGCCAGATCGAGAAGCCGCAGAGTATTCATCAAGGCCTCTGATAGGTCGTTGCGGATATCTCGGCATAAACGGTCGGCAAAAGGATCAAAACGTTTCATGGCTGTACCCCTCTTCATCAGATAACCCCTCGGTAAAAGGCCATTTTACGTGCATGGGGAGCAAACAATTCGGTTACTTGATTTTTTTCAGTGTCCGTTAGCAGAGGCAGATCGGCGGCTGCCGAAAGCTCAATAACCTCCTGTGGTGATGAACAGCCGACAATTGCAAGGGTGATACCACAGGAAAGCGCGTAACGAACAAGCAGTTGAGCCGTAATATCCAGTCCGGGCACGATATAGTGCCCTGCGCCAAGCACCTTCATTCCGATGACGGCAACGCCTTTTTCCTCCGCCTTTACCATGGTTTCTGTTAGAAAACCGCCAATGAGCTCTTCAACCGGGTTGACCGGCATAAGCACGGTATCAACGGGCCATTGCTCGACAGCCTTGCTGAGAATATGCGGATCATGATGGCCGGTTACCCCGATGTTTTTTACGGTTCCGCTCTCTTTTGCTGAGATAAAGGCCTCCAGCGCACCACCGGGTCCGGAGATTCTCGCTAAATCTTCCTCGGTCCGCACATCATGAATTTGCCAGAGGTCAAGGTGATCGGTCTGCAGACGCTGCAATGAGGAAGATAGGTCTTCCAGGGCACCATCTTTGTCGCGGGACGCTGATTTCGAAGTTTGAAAGATCGACGCCCGTAACTTCGGCTTGTTTTTCCAAACCCGACCATAATAACGTTCACTATCAGAGTACACCCGGGCACAATCGCAGTAGGTTATCCCCTGTTGCAGGGCCTCAAGAATAACACTCTGCGCCTCGTCATCCCTGTCATAGGTGCGTAGTACACCTTCGCCGCCGAGACCGACAACAGAAATCTCAGATCCAAGATTGCCAAGTTTGGTCATTCTCATCAGTGTCCACCGTTTGGTTGCATAACTATAGTCCTCATTTTTTTACAACATAAACACAAGTAAAACATTAGCAATATCACAGGATATTTTTCCCGCCTGACCCGCCATGAATACCACACCGTGGTGGCATTTTTTTAGACAGTAGTTATTTTGTTAATATGCGAAGGGTGCGACATTGTCCCTCTAGTAGCGCTTTAAGCAATGCAAGGGGTATAATTGCTGGCGAAGGAGAAGGTATTAAAGCCTGTCATTTAATTTTGCATTGTCTTGTTATAACGATAGCTGATTACCATCAAAGCTCAGCTATTAAGTAGAAGTGCCAGTGCGGCCTTCGATGTAG
>CALZIH010000433.1 GCA_945787305.1 uncultured Desulfobulbaceae bacterium
AACCCACTGCCGAGGCGGTGAAGACCTTCAATACCTTGTACAAGGATAAAAAGATTGTTGCCGGATTTCACCTGACCTGCTGAACCCGCCTGCTGCGGAGGAAACACACATGAGTACCTCCACACTGCACCTGTACTTGGATGACCCACTGCAAGACCTCCTGCCCCGTACATATAAAGGGAAGAAGGAAATAACCTACCCCCTCACAAGGCGTGCATCCATAAAGGATATCATCGAATCCTTGCGTATTCCACACACTGAAGTGGAATCAATTTTCCGTGGGGACAGCGAAATCTCGTTTCAACACATTCCACAAGCAGGAGAGCAATTCGTTCTGCACGGGGTTTCTTCCAGCACCGATGTTACACAACCAACATTCCTCCGGCCCAATCCCCTGCAGCAAGCAGTTTTCATGGTAGACATCAATGCCGGCAAACTGGCTCGTTTACTACGGATGGCGGGCATAGACACCTGGTATATTCGTGGGTTAACTGATACGGAGCTTGCCGAACAGGCTGTCATCAACAATCGTGTTCTGCTCAGCCGTAACCGTGATCTGTTGCAACGAAAAATCATTACCTGGGGTCATCTTGTCCGGGCGCAGCAACCGAAAGAGCAACTAATCGAAATACTTACCCTATATAATCTGACTAAGGCAATTAAGGCCTTCAGCCGCTGCCTGGAATGCAACACCTTGCTGGATCCGGTTGAAAAATCAACGATCCTTCATCGGCTTGAGCCCTTAACCATAAAATATTACAAGAGGTTTCACATCTGTCCCGACTGTGAACGGATATACTGGCGGGGATCACACCATGGTCGCATGGAACGACTGATAAATACAATACTTGCACTGCGGAAGGACGGGAACAGCAAGATGGAATAACCCTCTTTTCCAGAAAAGGAATAATGACAGGCGATATGCCTTATTTCTTTTTGGGCCGAACCTTTTTTCGGCCACTGGCTCCCCCCTGCCTCTTTACCGACTTAGCGCGAGATCGAAAACGACCTTTTTTACCGGAATCCGCTTCCTGAACAATCGTTTCAACGGCCAACGATTTTTTCCTTCCTGGACCGGTCAACACCTGTTTCTGCTTCTCCCTGCCCTGGAAACTTCGCTCAATAAAACAGGAACGACCGGTTAGAGGATTTTTCCCTGTCCAGTACATGAGGGTGGACCAGGTGGAAGGCGTTGGCGTAAAAATCTGAACCTGCCTGGGCAACAGTTTAAGCTCTTTTTCGGCAAAGCGCCTGAGTTGCATCATATCCTTCAGGGTACATCCGGGATGGGCGGCGATAATATAATAGGTGAGAAACTGTTTCAATCGGGATTTTTTCGTTAACGCATAAAAAAGCTCGCGAAACTTTAGTAAATCACGCGTTCCCGGCTTGCCCATACAATCGAGCACCGTATCCACGCAATGCTCGGGGGCAATTTTCAGCTGTCCCGATACATGGTAGCGGATAATCTCCTCCAGATATTTACGCCCGTTTTTTTTATCCGCCAAAATCATGTCATAGCGTATACCGGAGGCAACAACCACTTTGCGAACGCCTTTGATCTTCCTGATCGCCCGAAGTAGCTGTACCTGCGGACTGTGATCGATGGGAAGGTGGGCACAAATGGTTGGAAAGAGACATCGTTTCTTTCTGCACACCCCCGTATCCGACTTTTTATCACATTCAAAACCATACATATTGGCGGTCGGACCGCCCACATCATTGATTATCCCTTTAAAAGCGGTATGGCGTACCAGCTGATCGGCTTCCTTGAGAATAGATTCTTGGCTTCGCCAGCTGACCGTTCGTCCCTGATGGACGGCAATGGCGCAGAAATTACACTCACCGTAACAGCCGCGATGGGTGGCAAGGGAAAACCGGATGGTCTCCAGAGCCTTGATCTCCCCCTTTTCTGCATCAACAGGATGGGCTTCCCGCTCATACTCCAGCCCATGAATGCGATCCAACTCTTTCGTGGTTGGCGTCGGCCAGGGTGGGTTCTGTATCAGGTAACGGGTATCCTGCTGCTGGGCCAGAATTCTTGCCGTCACCGGATCATTCTGTCCATAGAACTGCATAAACATACGGGCAAAGGTGTCTTTGTCTTGAGCGACCTCGGCAAAAGAGGGCAGCACAAGCGCAGACACAGAGGGTTGAGGGGCAAGGTAACAGAGCCCTCGTAAGTCCCGGGGCGATTTTTCTTTTTGTAAACAGTCAGCCAGGGCAAG
>CALZIH010000434.1 GCA_945787305.1 uncultured Desulfobulbaceae bacterium
ATTAAGCGTCAATCAGAGGCTGCTGTTCAAGCAGCACTGGTTGATGCTAAGCGCACGTTGCGCGATGAGGTTGCCGAACAGGCAACCGCTATGGCAGAAGAGTTGATCGTGAAAAACCTGACCGCTGATGATCAGGTTGCGATTACTGAACAGTATCTTGAAAGAGTAGGTGCGGTACAGTGAGACAAACTATCTTAGCACGACGGTATGCCAAGGCGCTTTTTTCTCTTGGAAAAGAACAGGAGAAGAATGAGGATTACAGTGAAGCGCTGGGTGCGATTGCAGATCTCTATAAAGAGGAATCCATAGAGAACGCATTGGTTAATCCGCTCTATCCTCTTGAAGCTCGGCAAAGTGTGATGGCTAAAATTGCTGAGTCGGCCAAGGCGGACACAATCCTGACCAGTTTTCTCAATCTTCTTGTCGAGAAGAAACGGGCTGATATCCTGCCGGATATCGCTTGTGAGATGCAGGTTATGGTTGATGAAGAGCAGAATATAAGTCACGGTTCAGTGGTTTCAGCCATTGATCTAGACGATTCCCTGAAGGAAAAAATCCAGCAGACCCTGGAAAAGATTACAGGGAACAAGGTGATACTTGAGGCCAGTGTTGATCCTTCCATTATCGGCGGGGTTATAGCCAAGGTTGGCGATCTGGTTCTTGATGGGAGTATAAAAACACAACTTAATGGATTAAAAGAATCTATCAAGGGGAGAGAATAGTCAAATGCAGATCAAAGCCGAAGAAATTAGTCAGATCATTAAAGATCAAATAGCTGGCTACGAAAGTGATGTAGACCTGAAAGAAACAGGAACGGTTCTCTCCGTTGGTGACGGTATCGCCCGCGTCTATGGTGTAGAGAATTGTCAGGCCATGGAGCTGCTGGAATTCCCAGGCGGAATCATGGGTCTTGCCCTCAACCTTGAGGAAGATAACGTCGGTGTCGCTGTTATGGGCGATGTTCGCTATATCAAGGAAGGCGATGTTGTTAAGAGAACCGGACGTATTGCCGAGGTACCGGTTGGGCCACAACTGGAAGGGCGTGTTGTTGACGGGATCGGACAACCCATTGACGGTAAGGGGCCAATCGAAGGTGCCGAATCCCGGAAGATGGAGGTTCTTGCTCCCGGTGTTATTGCCCGTAAAGGCGTTCATGAGCCCTGCTATACCGGATACAAGGCTGTTGATGGTATGACTCCGGTTGGTCGCGGTCAGCGTGAACTGATTATTGGTGACCGTCAGATCGGAAAGACGGCACTCTGCGTTGATGCAATCATTGCCCAGAAAGAAACCGATATCCACTGTATATACGTTGCAACCGGGCAAAAGAAGTCAACTGTCGCCCTTGTTGTTGAGGCCCTGCGTAAACACGGAGCAATGGAATATACAACGGTTGTTGCCGCTTGTGCTTCCGATCCGGCGCCGATGCAGTATGTCTCCGCCATGGTCGGTTGCGCCATGGGAGAATATTTTCGGGATAACGGGCAGCATGCCTTGATTATTTACGATGACCTTTCCAAACAGGCTGTCTCTTATCGTGAGCTGTCCCTGTTGCTCAGGCGTCCTCCAGGACGTGAGGCCTATCCGGGTGATATTTTCTTCAACCATTCCCGTTTGCTTGAGCGTGCATCAAAAGTCAGCGATGAACTCGGTGCTGGTTCCTTGACCGCCCTGCCTATCATTGAAACTCAGGCTGGTGACGTTTCCGCATTTATCCCCACCAACGTTATTTCGATTACCGATGGTCAGGTATTCCTTGAGCCGAGCTTGTTCTTTGCCGGTGTTCGTCCTGCCATTAACGTAGGTATCTCGGTCTCCCGTGTTGGTGGTGCAGCGCAGGTAAAAGCAATGAAACAGGTGGCCGGTACCCTGCGTCTTGATCTGGCCCAGTATCGGGAGTTGGCTGCTTTTGCCGGTTTTGGCTCTGATCTTGATGCCGCAACCCAGGCCCAGTTGACCCGCGGTGAGCGTCTGGTCGAGATTCTCAAACAACCCCAATACCAGCCGTTGTCCATGGAAAAGCAGGTAACGATTATCTTTGCCGGCACTAAAGGTTTCCTCGATGAATTCCCTGTCAACAATCTGGCTGACTATGAACAAGAGCTCTACACCTACATTGAAAGTAATGAACGGTCCATCTTTTCTGATTTGAAAGAACAGGAAGAAATTACTTCGTCGATTGAAGAAAAGATGCGGTAGACCATTACCGC
>CALZIH010000435.1 GCA_945787305.1 uncultured Desulfobulbaceae bacterium
GTAGCTGGCGTGGTTGCAGGCCAAAATCATCGGTATATCATTGGAGATGTGCTCAATACCTCGAAGGTTGATCACCGTAACCGATAAGAATGCAAGCGATTTGAGAGCAATACGGACCAGGCTCCAACGTAAAGCCACGGTGGGTGTCAAGACAACAAGAACCCATAGCGACAGGCCGATGATGCCAAACAGCAACCAGCAGTAGGACGCGTAGAGATAAGCTGATGCCCTTCGTACGGCCCTGCGAGTCTGCGGCAGAATCCCTGCGACAGAGAGGCGGACAAGCTGTAACCACAGAGCGCGTTTTGGTTTGCCGATCCTGCCTTTTTCATAGAGCTCCCTGCTGGCAGCCCTTCGTATTTTACCACTTGAAGTTTTCAGGACTGTCCCAGGGGGTGCAATAATGACTTCGTCAGGCGGTAAACCCAACAGATCCACCGAGCTGTTGATAATCTGCTTACGCAGCTCTGCCTTGCTGTTCTCATCTATTTTTCTCGATTCGGCCAGTACGATAAGCCGTTCAGTGCCGGATTGCTTATCTCGGCTGGCAAACACTGCTATACAGCCCTTGCGGATGCCAGGTATACTGCCCACCGTTTCTTCCAATTCATGGGGGTATACATTTCTGCCGCCGCGGATGATGATATCTTTGATTCTGCTGGTGATGAAGACCTCTCCCTCGGCGATATAGGCCAGATCTCCTGAATCAAGCCACTGGCCATGGAAAAGTTCACGAGTTTTTTCCGGATTGCGGAAGTAGCCGCTGGTGACCGATGGCCCTTTGAACTGCAGCACTCCCTGATGCCGATCGGGCAGTTCTCTGCCACTCTCGTCAACGATTTTAATCTGATGGCCGGCAAGGGGGCGACCGCAGGAAACAAATTTAAGGGCCGTACTGTCGTCATCGGTTGTGGGTATGGCATGGCCGGATTCGATGAGCGGAGATCGCTTGACCCGATCGATGATCGGCCCGCGATTGAGCGGCGGAAAGGCAAGACCGACCGAGGATTCGGCTAGACCGTAGACCGGGGAGGCTGCTTCTCTGTGAAATCCGTAAGCAGTAAATTTCTTTTCAAAGTTGATTATCGTTTCCGGGCTGACCGGTTCTGCGCCGTTGAAGGCCAGTCTCCAGGAGCTGAGGTCCAGTCCCTTGAGGATTTCATCGTCCAGTCGTCGGCAGCAGAATTCATAGCCAAAGTTTGGCGAGGCCGACATGGTGCCACGATGATTATGTATTGCCCATAGCCAGCGCTCCGGACGGGCGATAAAGGAGAGTGGCTGCATGATGACCAGGCGGCAACCGAAATAGAGGCTGCCCAACCATGCTCCAATAAGGCCCATATCATGATAAAGCGGCAACCAGCTGACAAAGACATCTGCGGCTGTGACATCTGTTGCCTGCCCCATGGCCCGTATATTGGCCAATAGGTTTGCATGCGTGAGCACGACGCCCTTGGGGTCGCCTGTCGAACCGGAAGTGTATTGAATAAAGGCGGTGTCGTCGGCATACGTAGGTATGGGGGTGAAGGCTTCTATTTGACTTGCGAAGGCGTCCACGGTGTCAACATGTTGCAGTGTTTCCACCTGTGCTTTCAACAGCCTGGAAATCGGTTTTACTTCGGGCATGGTGATGAGGATTTTCGAACCGGCATTGTTTAGAATGCCTCGATGCCTCTTCAGGTGTTCTTCAATTTGGGTGGGGCGTGCAGGAGGATAGAGTGGAACGGGTATGCCTCCGGCAAAAAGAGTGGCAAAGAAACTAAAGAAATAATCCAAACTTGTGGGCAGCATTATGGCAACGGTATCGCCAGGTTCCAAACCATGGCGTTGCAGCCCGGCGGCCAGTTGCATGGCCCCTGTTTTCAGCTCCTGGTAGGTGAGCTGTAGTCCTTCCTCATGGTATTGGTCGAGAATGAGGTGAATGCGGTCCGGGTGTGAGTGTACGTGACTTTCCAGTACTGCCAACAGGGTATCGGCGCCCTGGGGCGCAAGATTTTCCTCCTGTGAACTTTCAACCGAGACGGTTTGTACTCTCTGCGGTTTGGCAGTTCCTGGTGCTGATTTTTCAATATGGCGTAGCAGGTCTCTCGGACTCTCAGCGTTTGCCAGTACATGCTCAGGCAGGGCAAGGTTAAATTTTTGCTCAAGGCGAGCGAGAAGTTCTACCCGAGCTAGACTGTCAAGCCCCAGGTCTC
>CALZIH010000436.1 GCA_945787305.1 uncultured Desulfobulbaceae bacterium
GAATGATAAGCGGAGCCATGTCAGGGCCCTGACGTTGCTTCATGCTCTCAAGGAATTCAGCAAACGGTTGCTTTGTCACCTCAAATTTAAAGTTGATCCCGGAACGTTCACTGATCAGCTTGAGATACTCGATGGCAATCCCCTGGGGAGGTTCGTTCTCCTTGATGATCAGATAAGGTGGCCAGTCGGTCGCTCGCACTCGTACGATGGTATTTTGATTGAGCCATGCCTTTTCCTCGGGGGTCAAGGTGATTTGTTTCTTCATTGCCCGCTCACTATCTCCGGCGAACCATTTTCTCCAGACTTGTTTCTTTGCACTCTCTGGAAGAGCTTTGTAGGACTTGCTGAGAATCGAATGGAGAAGTGGAAACTTTCTGCTGACCGCATACTCAGATCCCGTAATGGTTGGCAATCCGGGAAGGGCAAAAGGTCCCTTAGGGTTGACGCCATTGATGAAACTATCATGCAAAATGAATTCACCTGAATAGAGTTCCTGCACAGCGGCATCTGCCTTACCCGAGGCTACCAGCCGGAGCATCCCCACAGCATCTTCCGCCCTGACAATTCTCGCATTGGGCAGATATTTCTCTAATACAGGCTCAAAACCGTAGCCATTATAGGATGCTATGACCTTGTTTCCCAAAGAAGCCGCGTCTTTTATGTCCGAACGTGAGGTGCGGGTAAAAATGGACATCTGCATGCCCATGACATTTTCCGAAAAATACATGAACCCGGCACGTTCTTCAGTATGAATCATACCAAGAACGGCATGGTACTGCCCGCTTTTGATCTTGGGTAACGTCTCAGCCAAGGGGTGCATGGAAAATTCTACCGTAAGCCCAACCTGACCGGCAAGAACTTGCATCATGTCGACCAGGGAGCCTTGAATCCGTCCATTTTTTACAAACATGGATGGGGGAACTGAAAACACCCCAACGTTAATACGTGGAGTTATGTCCAGCCAGTCACGTTCCTCTTCAGTAAGTTCAAGTGCGTTCTTTTGCTCAGGAATACTGATCCATTTTCGAAGAATGGATTCAATCTCTTCAACAGAAATAGCCGCCAACCCCTTGTTGAGGATAGAAACCAGTTGCGGCCAATCATTTCGCACAGCTATGACGTTAGGGGTGGGATGGTCATAAAACTGAAATGATGCGGCGAGATCAAAGAATTGATACTTACCCAGGAGATAACTGTTTCGTGATGACCCAATAAAGAGATCGGCCGTACCGTCTTTAACGCGCTCCAGCCCTTCCAGGGCACTCTTGACCTTGATAATGGTTGATCCATCACCATAGAGATCGACCAGGTTTTGGGAAAAAAACACGTTATCGATAATTGTAATTTTCTTCCCCACTAGATCATCAGGGGTAGTAAAAGCAACGCCTATCCGTGTAAAAACCGTCGGGTAGCTAGTCATATAGTCCTGTGTTTTCAGAAATCCCCGCTTATCGGCATTGTCAGGGTGTAACGAGAGGACACCTGCCAGCTCCTTCCGGCTTACCTGACTGAAAACATCTGGAATAGGTTTGACCGTGAGCTTAATATCTGTTCCAAGGCGTTGATTTAACAAAACGAGAAAGTCAACCAGGGTACCGCGATAGCTTCCATCTTTATTAACGATGACCGCAGGCTCAAAGGCATCGGTATACCCCAGTTCAATGTTCGGGTGGGCATCCAGCCACACCTGTTCTTCAGTGGTAAGAGCAACAGTTCCCTCTTCTTGATTGTGCAATGTTACCGGTTGCACTGGTTCTGCCTTGGCAAAGGCGGTATCGGAAAAAAGGGTAAAGAAGGTGTAGGAAAAAAACACAAGAAATACAAATAACTGCTTAGCTACAGAAAAAAAAGTAATTTGCCGGACGGATGAACGACAAATAGAAGTGTATTGTATCGCCATCTTCAAAGTAAAGGCATCATTTGGTAAACTTTGCATAAAGATACAACGCGACATAGAATTGTATTTTGATTGGCATAAAATCTCAAAAATGCTTTCCAGCCATCAGTTAATCTTGGGAGCAAAGCCCAATTATGTTACAAAACCTGCAAATTGTCCATTTTTCTTTCTGATTACGTTGCAGGTGTTGCAACGGTTGCACCACATACAGTTTTCACCTTTAGTTTCCCTTATCATCCATTCAAAACCTGAAATGAACTTTTTTTAACCCATG
>CALZIH010000437.1 GCA_945787305.1 uncultured Desulfobulbaceae bacterium
ATTACTGGTCACCGTACATGATGCAGATTCGGCGTTTATGCGCTTGCTAATCATGGCATGATTTCATCAAAATCAAACACTTCACCTTTGTCAACAGTTGCGTAAAATGTCCGGTTATTTTTCAGGAAGATGAGACTATTATCGAGGAATATGATCTGCAGGGGTAGTACAATACGGAGATTAGAAAAAAGGGCTACACAGAAAAACAGGTACTCAGCCAACCTGATAACCATTTACTATCACAGGAATTATCAAACATAATTCGATGCGGTGTTGCCAGTGTGAAAGGCCAAAACATAGCGTCCGCCACCGACCATTAAGACGCAACTCAGCCACTTATAAACATCAAGCTCCCTTTAAATCCAATTCATTTTTCTTATGGGGCCCACATGTGAGCCCACAAGAATAAACGAATGTTAAGCTGTGAATTAATTTAGCCATGTATCCATAGAACCTATGGATTAAAATCGAATGCGTCAGGATTTTGGTCTTTTACTTTTAGAGGAGGTAGAGGCGGTTTTCCTTTGTAATCTGGCGACTTTTTTCTGTTGATTAATCGAGGCTTTCTTCATAGCTCTTGCCGCAAACACCCCCTGCTCTTCCATCACATCAAAACGAGATTTCCTATATGGATCAACTTCGGTATCCATAACAATGGTAAGAGGGTTCTTTTTTTCGTAGCGCTTCTGCAGCTCGGTTTCGGCTCGAGCAATATACCTATCGGCTTCACGTGCCAATGTAGGCACTTCCTGCTTGGCAGCCTTTGCATCTTCAAGAGCCAATTCATATTCTCCCATGCCCATCAGCAAACTACATCGTTCTAGATGAATCCACCCTTGATGGTTAAGTTCCAAAGCTAGATTATAGTCTTCCAGCGCAGCATTTTGTTTATTCATTCGGTTAAAGTTCCTGGCTCTAAAGATATGCAAATTACTTTTAGTCAAGGAGTCGTTAGCTTGGCTAATTTTAAGGTCTAATTGAGCGATAATATCATTGATGTTTTCTGCGACTCCGGTAGTGCATGAAATCAGCAGGAACAACGTAAAAAGGAAAATTCTAAGCAGCATCTTTCATTCACCTCATTGTTTTTTGTTATTGATTGTGCTCAAGCTTAAGATATTTTCATTATGCATTTTAAAATTAAGTTTTACCAGGGCAAGAAACAAAGAAAAGTGTACCTCACCACTTCTTAAAAAGAGGCTAAAGGCTACCTTGAAAAATTGTATTTTCGCCCAATCTCGGCGTTATGCTGAAAATTTCATCCTCGGAATATCAAATATATGCCTGTGGTAAAAATATTCGCATGCCTTGACATCGAACGAAAATCCTAATTTTTCAAGGCACCCTAAAGCCAAAAACTTGAGTTGATAACTATAATTGCTCTAATCAATTCTACTTTAAGGCTTTCCCATACAAATCAGGCGTATAGCCGTGAATCCTGGTGCCGTTCACGACGGCAAAAGGAACCCCCTTTTTATTATCGAGTTTATCTTTTCTTGCCGCCGCGTTCTTGTTTTTTTCAATATCATAGACTTTGGCTTTGACCCCCTTAGACTGGAAGTATTGTATAGCCTGCTTGCAATAGGGGCACCAACTGGTCACATACAGGTCAACCTGATTCTTGCTGATTCTCTTTTGTGCGGTTGATTTACCTTTCAAAACCTGATTCGATGGCGGTGGATAATAGGTCCGCCGAACGGTGCCGTTTTTGTCTGTCCAGGTATACAACTTTGCATCCGAAGAAGAAGGCAACAACCACTGAACGGTAAGAACTAAACAACACAATAAAATGGCAATCTTCGTCAACTTCATTGGATAACTCCTGAAAAAAAATTGTTCTAACCAGAAACATGATTGTGTCAGCCAACTGATACTTTTTACGTATCAACGCTCATTGAATCACAGTGAAGATTTTTTTTATATAGGTATAAATACCTATTTTGAAAATTGGTGATATGTGGGAGAAAAGAGGTACCTGCTTTAAATGGAAAAAAAATGGTCGGAGCGGTAAGATTCGAGCCTACGACCAACCCCTTAATTGCTTGACTTTATAAACTTTTATTTTCCGATGAGACACCATCATGCACCCATGGTTTGACCACCGAAATAAAATCCGGCTCCTACATTTGAAGTTGTGGTAAACCTCAGAATAACAGACTTGTCAG
>CALZIH010000438.1 GCA_945787305.1 uncultured Desulfobulbaceae bacterium
CGAAGCCGAGTTCTCTCAGCCCCCTGAGTGCGAAGTTTCTAACGGCAGCGTCGCTTGCGTGGGCAGCATAGTCGTTGCCATCCAAGCTAAGCATGAAATCATTGATGACTTGCTGAAGTGGTACTTTGTTTCTAGCCATTAGAAGGATTGTTCAGTTTTTCTTTCGGTTTCAATTGTTGCGGTAATTTTTCGCTAAACCATAAAGAAGGAGCGGACTCGAAAAGGATAATGGGAGACATGGTTTTCCTGTAGCGTCAATTCTGAATGTTTGCATTGATGAGTTCTTTTAAGTCTACAATATTTTTGCACGAATTAATTTGCTCCGCGTCAATAATGAGCTTCAACTCTTGCCCTGACCTCAAAAAAATAGCTGGTAAGGGAACCTTAAGTTCATATTTTTCTTTGAGCTCATTCCTGTGTATGAATTCAAGAGGCGCTGCAAGTGAGCCCAGAAACTCTTTCCATTCCGTTTTCATACCAAGGGCTGAATGGGTGATGGCACAAAGATTACAACTGTAGGTATCGGGTGAAAATATTTTATGTGCACTATCGGAAAGCGCGTTGAATAATCCACTATCTGCATTGTAAACAAAAACAATTGCATCATCCATGATTTTCTCCGGAAGAGATTAAGGCCTAACTTATATGTTGTAATTTAATCGCTCTTAACGTTGTGTCCACTTATTTTATGGTTCCCCACGATTTTGTTGTTAAATTCAGGATACGTTTTTTCATCCGGATCCGGTGTTCAGCGTTCAGCGCGGTATTTTTTATGCTTGCTTGCCGGTAAGTATTCCGAGCCTGCTGTTTATCTAACTATGCCTTCGATATAATCTAAAAAAACAAATTTTTTCGATAGTAATAATTGAATTTATTACTTGTCTTGGTATATTGAATACGCATTCATTGCCAGCAGGTTTGCAGCACAACTGTAAATTGTAATTGGATTAGTAAAAATTTTACAGCCAGCTGTGTTGGCCTGGAAATGTTGCGGAGGAGTGTCAGGGGAGAAAATCATAACAAAAGAAGGAGGAAACGCATGGACCAAAGCCGGTACGATTATGACATTGTTAAAAGCTTTGTAAACTGGAGCATCGTGTGGGGGTTCGTTGCCGTCCTGGTTGGGGTGATAGTCTCCCTCCAGATGGTTGAGCCCGGGCTCAATTTGCCGCCCTATCTGACTTTTGGGCGACTGCGGCCAATCCATACTAATGCGGGCATCTATGGTTGGGGGGTCGGCGTTATCTTCGCCACGTTTCTCTATATTGTCCAGCGACTGTGCAAGACGCCTCTCTGGAGTTCTAAACTGGCCAGGTTTCAGCTCTATTTCTTTAACGCCACCATCATTGCCTCGGCTGTAACCTTGCTGCTCGGATTCACCACCAGCAAGGAATACCATGAGATGGAGTGGCCGATTGACGTGATGATCGTGATCCTCTGGGTGGCATTCGCCGTCAACATTGTCATGACCATCATCAAACGCAAAGAAGAGCACATGTACATTTCCCTATGGTACATGATGGCCTCGCTCATCGGCGTTGCCATCCTCTTTCTAGTCAATTCTGCGGCGTTTCCTGTTTCGCTGTTCAAGTCGTATTCGGCCTACGCCGGCACCAATGACGCCAACGTGCATTGGTGGTTCGCGCACAATGCCGTGGCAATGGCTTTGACAGCTCCACCGCTGGCAATGTTTTACTATTTCCTGCCAAAATCAACGGGTGTACCGATCTACAGCCATCGGTTGTCAATTATCGCCTTCTGGAGTCTTATTTTCATGTACCTCTGGACCGGTGCGCATCATTTGCTCTGGACCCCTGTGCCAGACTGGATTCAGACCCTGGCCATGGGCTTTTCGGTCATGCTGATTGCACCTTCCTGGGGATCGGTTTTTAACGGCTACCTGTCCATGAACGGTCAGTGGCATCAAATGCGCGAGAATTACCTGGTCAAGTTTTTGATCGTCGGCATTACCTTTTACGGCCTGCAGACACTGCAGGGTCCGATGCAGGCGGTGCGCACGTTCTCGGCCTTTATCCACTACACCGACTGGGTACCGGCACACATCCATATGGGAACCATGGGTTGGGTCTCAATGATCAGCTTTGCCAGCATCTATTATCTGATCCCCCGGGTCTATGGTAAAGAGCTCTTTTCCATTC
>CALZIH010000439.1 GCA_945787305.1 uncultured Desulfobulbaceae bacterium
GTCCGATAAGTCAGGGTCAGTAAGAATTACGCATTTCTGTAACCTGAATCAGTGAGTTTACATTAGTAATTTCCTGCAAGTTCTTTGATAATTAGCTGATTTTGCTTATATTTAATGTCATACTAGAGTCGCATTGAAATTCACCCAAGGAGATTTTTTCGTGACTTTTCCGCGATTCACCATCGAGCAATCCGACACTGAATTCTACTCTTCACAGTCCGGTATGGCATTGGTCGGGCTGGCCATCAACCGTTACACGACGCTGGCCTCACGTCTGGCCAAGGCGGCACCCTGTCAGGGGATCGCCACCGCCGATGTGCTGCGCAGTTATCTCGGTCTGCTTTGCCAAGGCAAGAGCGACTTTGAGGCGATCCGCCCCTTCTGGGACGATGATGAGTTCTTTGCTGCAGCGCTAGGCGTGCAGAACATCCCTTCTCCGGAAACCCTGCGTCAACGCATGGACAAGGTTGCCGAGGCCTCGCGCTGGATTGTTAACTTTTGTACGGTTGAGTTTATCAAGAAGGTCAAGGCCCAGCTTTCAACGCTGCCTTCCGGGCATATGCCGCTGGATATGGATGTCTTCACACAAGACAACTCGAATACCAAGAAAGAGGGCGTCTCCTGGACCTACTGCAAGTTCAACGGCTTTGCCCCCATCGCGGCCTGGTTGGGCCTGGAGGGCTGGTGCCTGGAGATTGAACAACGGCCCGGATCGCAGCATTCCCAAGAGGGCTTTATCCCTTTCCTGTTACGGGCGATTGATAAGAGTCGACAGTTGACCAAGGCCCCCTTGCTGGTACGGCTGGACAGCGCTCATGATGCGATCGCCACCCTGGTGACCTTGAGCACCGAGAAGGTCGATTTCATCGTTAAGTGGAATCCCCGGCGGGCCGACGTTCCGGCTCGGGCTTCTGAGGTCTTTGCCCATGGCAAGACGGTGAAGCAGGACAAGAAGGGGCGCGTTGCCATCATGACAGAAACCGTCGAGCGCTCCTACAAAGACGAAAATGATGAAGAAAAGACCATCAAGCTGCGCCGTGTGCTGCGGGCTACCCAACGAAACTTTGAGAAGGATGGCACCCCGCTGCTCATCCCCGATGTCGAGATCGAAGGCTGGTGGACCAACCTCAATGTTGCCAAGGATAAAGTGATCGAACTCTACAAGGGGCATGCCCTGTGTGAGCAGTATCACTCTGAGCTCAAGACCGATATGAATCTTGAGCGGTTGCCGTCGGGCAAGTTTGCCACCAATGACCTGGTCATGTGCTGTGCCGGGTTGGCCTACAATATTTTGCGGGCCGTGGGTCAGGTTGGCTTAATGGGGAAGAAGCAGGCACGACGCGCCAAGCAGCGCCGTCGAATCAAGACGGTGATGCAGGACCTGATCTACTTTGCCGGACGTTTTATCCGCCATGCCCATGGTCTGACCCTGCGTTTTAGTTGTCATGCCAACGACCAAGCCCAGGCGTTTTCCAAAACCTATGAGCGGTTTGCCTATGGTTGAGCAAAAAACAACGCAACAGTGACTTGGAAAATCACAACCGAGGGTGTGACTGATGTCGCTCGCTCAAAAACCGGAGATCGGCACCAAAATGAAATAAAATCAGCTAAATTGTCAAAGAACGGCTTCGCCTGACCGGAAAAAATGTATCGGCTGACGAAATTAAGCTACAAACTTCTCGCGAAAATGACTTGGCGAGACAAACCCGAGAGGTATGAGCTATGCGCTCACTGATTCAGGTTCCTACCATTGCGTTAGACAAAGGACGGATTCCGACAGCTCCTACCAGATCATGGGCTTTTTTCGGAATAAGGTATTAATTTGCCGACAAAACTTATTACATTACAGACAAGTAAACGGCCAGCTCGAATTTACGGGCTGGCCGTTCCTTTTACAGGTAAACATGGAGGTGAGCAGTGACTTTCTGGTTGAACATTTCCATAAGCCACCCCGGTTGACGATCCTATTTTTCCATGGAGTACCCCGAAAGAGCAGCCAGCCGGTCGGGCCTGAGTTTCCCTTTATACTTCTTCCCCCCGATGAACCATGTTGGATAGGAGTTGATATTGTTTATCCTGCATTCCGCTGACTTTGGCGTCCCTCGGCCTCCGGGCGTGCATTCTACA
>CALZIH010000440.1 GCA_945787305.1 uncultured Desulfobulbaceae bacterium
AAGGCCCAGGCTGAAGGATTGACGAAAGAGGATCGGGTCTTGGCGAGCCTGAACATGCGCATTCTGAAAGCCTTCTTTGAACGAATCACCGGAAAGAAAATCAAATTGGCTGACCCTGATCAGATTCGACAAGACATAGAACATGCTTCCCAACAACACGTAAACCCTGGCCATGTCCAGGAGGGCAATCTTGAAGGAGCAGAAGGGTGGGGCGTGGTCTATGATTACTACGAGTCCCATTACGAGTATGAATCAACAGCATTTTCCGCCCAGGGAGTCATACAAACCGAAGACGGTCGCGAAATCGACTTTTCCGTTACCTTGAACATGAGTCGTGAGTTTATGAGTGAACAGCAGGTCAGTCTGCGGGCAGGCGATGCGCTCAAGGATCCCTTGGTTGTTAATTTTGATGGAAATGCCGCAGCGTTAACCCAAACCACCTTTGCTTTTGATATAGATGTGGACGGACGAGATGATCAGATTGCTTTTGTCGGACCGGGCTCTGGATTTCTTGTTCTTGATAAGAACAATGACCAGAAGATCAATGACGGCAGTGAGCTTTTTGGTGCCCTAACCGGTGATGGTTTTGCGGAACTCACAGCCTATGACGAAGATAAAAACGGCTGGATCGATGAGAACGATTCGGTATATGACCGGTTACGCATCTGGACCAGGAATCTGAACGGTGACGATCAGCTGCTGGCTTTAGGGCAAAAAGGTGTTGGCGCCATGTATCTTGGCCATGTCAGCACACCTTTTGCCATAAAGGATGCAGATAATGCCTTACAGGGGCAGGTCAACGCAACCGGTGTTTTTCTTCATGATGATGGCAGGGCAGGCACCTTGCAGCAGCTCGATCTGGTTGCTTGAGCAACAGTGTCGCTGTTTTTTTAACACTACCTTCGGTAAGCGTACTTCTTTTTTCTTTTCAGAAGATAGATGAAATACCCGTTGACTTTGCCGATATGATTGAGCGTTTCTTTGTACTGGGGAGGTCTTTTGTTTTTTATCGAATGTTCGCCTGCATTCCAGGCTGAGACCACCAGGTCGAGTTTACCCTTATGCTGATAATTGTATTTTGCAATTAAGTAGCAAGCCAACAGGATGTTGACTGCCGGGTTGTAGAGATCCGCCGCTTTGAGATTCTTTAACTTTTCTTTGCTTACATGACGAAAGCGTATGTTCTTTTTCACCAATTCATTTGCGGCCTGCTTACCGGTTGTATAGATGATCTGTGTCAGTCCCAGGGCATCTTTGTGGGATCGTGCTTTGGGGTTGCCGTCTGATTCGGCAAGAATAAGTGCTTTGATAAAATCAGGGTTTACTTTGTGTCGGGGTCTGAAAAAAGAAAACGAACAGAAATAGCTTATTAAGGAATCATAGCGCGCCAACCGCTCGAATTGTTTGCGGGTGATTTGAATTTCACGGTATTTTTGTACATAGTTGTTCAGGGAAGCGTAGGCCGGGCCGGAAAAACAGCAGCTCAAGGTAAAGGCAACCAGCACCACACAACTCAATAACTTTGACAGCAATATTTTCATGGATTGAGTCCGGTCCATAGGGAGTCATTGGGCTCCAGGGTAAAGAATAGCCGCATGGTTTCCCGTAAGGTTTCATAATCTTTTCGTCCCGCAGTCTCACGGATAGAATGCATGGCCAGGGATGGCACACCGACGTCAACGGTCTGGACACCGATTTCTGCCGCAGTAAGCGGCCCTATGGTCGAGCCGCAGGCCATGTCGTTGCGCATGACAAAGTCCTGGGCTTCACCCCCTGACCGCCTGCAGAGAGCGCGAAAAAAACCGCCGGTTATGGCATTGGTTGCGTAACGTTGGTTGGCATTCCATTTAATGACCGGCCCGGTATTTAATGTTGGTAAATGCTCGGGGTCATGCTTTTCGGCAAAATTCGGATGCACTGCATGGGCGTTATCCACAGAGATGAGTAGAGATCGACTGAGCATTTGCTGTCGTTTGTCCGGTTCAGGAACTAGCCGTTCCAGTATCATCTGCAGAAAGGGCCCCTGTGCTCCGGATGCCGAAACGCTGCCAACCTCCTCATGGTCATTTAAAACGACCAGGGCGTTTTGTTCCTTCAGATTGTTTACAAGGGC
>CALZIH010000441.1 GCA_945787305.1 uncultured Desulfobulbaceae bacterium
ATGGAGAAAGGCAAGCTGGCAATGGTACAGAGGCCATGTTGTTCTAAAGCCCTGATTGCATAGAGCGTGTACTGCGTATTACCAACCTGCAGCAGACTGGATGCGCCAAAGGGTGAAGCCTCGATATTGTTCATGTTCGTCCTCTCTCCTTTCTATTGCGGTGGGATATTTTTATTCTTTTATACCTTGTAATAAGTGGATTTTGTATAACTATGTCAAATCAATCGTGGTAACTTACTATTCTCTTACGGGTGCCTTATATCGAAAATTGGAGGAACTATGCAGTACCGGACTGAGCGGGACACCATGGGTGAGGTGCAGGTCGCAGCGGACAGGTTATGGGGTGCTCAGACCGAACGCAGCCGACAAAACTTCTCTATCGGGGCCGAGAAAATGCCCTTGCAACTGATCTATGCCTTTGCCCAACTGAAAAAGGGCTGTGCAACAGTGAACCATTCGCTGGGACTGCTTGCTGAGGAAAAGAAAAAGAGTATCATCACGGTTTGCGATGAAATCCTCTCCGGTCGGCTTGACCGTGAATTCCCTCTGTCGGTATGGCAGACCGGCAGCGGAACCCAATCGAACATGAACGTGAACGAGGTAATAGCCAACCGGGCTGCACAGATCCTCGGCGGCACGATTTCCGGCAAGAGGGTGCTCCATCCCAACGATGACGTCAACATGTCGCAGAGCTCCAACGACACCTTTCCCACCGCCATGCATATCGCTGCAGTCCTGGTCATGGAGGACACCCTGTTGCCGGCTGTGGAGGGACTCTGCAAAACGCTTGAGCATAAAGCTGCTGCGTTTGCCGATATAGTCAAGATCGGCCGAACCCACCTGATGGACGCAACGCCACTCACCCTTGGTCAGGAAATCGGCGGCTGGGCCGCAATGCTTGCCGCAAACAGCAGGCTACTCCGGGAAGCGATTGATCATCTGCGCGCATTGGCCATCGGTGGTACAGCCGTGGGCACCGGCCTGAATGCACCACCACAATTTGGCGAGCTGGTAGCGGAGGTGCTCAGCGATGAGATGGGTACCCATTTTTTCTCGGCAGCCAACAAATTCCAGGCACTCACCTCCCATGAACCATTGGTGCTGGCAAGCGGTGCTCTGAAGGCCCTTGCCGCCAATCTGATGAAAATCGGCAATGATATTCGTTGGCTTGCCAGTGGCCCCCGTTGCGGCATTGGTGAACTTACCATTCCTGCCAACGAACCGGGAAGCTCGATCATGCCCGGCAAGGTCAATCCCACCCAGGCAGAGGCCTTGAGCATGGTTTGCTGCCAGGTTTTCGGCAATGATGCAACCATCGGCTTTGCCGCAAGTCAGGGTAATTTTCAACTCAACGTGTTTAAGCCGGTCATTATCTACAACTTCCTCCAGTCAGCCACTCTGCTAGCAGATGCGACAAGCTCTTTTGATAGACACTGTGCCGCCGGAATCATGCCGGTACCGGAAAAAATTGAACATAACCTGCACAACTCGCTCATGCTGGTGACAGCGCTAAACCCTCACATTGGTTACGAAAATGCGGCAAAGGTAGCGAAAAAGGCCCATACTGATAACAGCACCTTGAAAGAAGCCGCAATACAGCTCGGTCTGCTTACCGAGAAACAGTTTGACACCTATGTTCAACCGGAGAAGATGATAGGTCCAAGGACACAAAAAAAGTAGTATAAATAAGATGTAGGCTGAAATTAATGTTCAGCTTTGAGCAAGAGTAAGGGTCAATAGAGGTTTATACTGCATCTTGAACAGGGACGTTGCTTGAGTTACGTATAGATTGGAAATATGTGGACTTTTGCTTGCCAGTATTTTGGTGCTTATACCGTGCAAAAACCTTCTCAGGAACAACCTCAACATCCAACTTGGAATACTCGATTGAGATTGGCAGTGGATGGTCCCCAACAATTTGATGTAAAGTATAGAATTGGAATCACGGAAAGATATTACTTTTCCACCTTTGCCTCTTTAATATCGGATAAAGTGGAAAGGTTGGAAGGATTAGTAATAACTGGACAGTGTTTTCCGTTTTAGCGCCTTAATATCAGGATAAATGGAGAATCCGTCCAGTTATAGGGCAATATCATGGAGTTTTTCCAGGGC
>CALZIH010000442.1 GCA_945787305.1 uncultured Desulfobulbaceae bacterium
ACGCGATCATCAACCTCGATACTTGTATTGCCGCGCGGAACCACAAATTGGTTATCCCTGATTATCGCGGCTATCAAGCACCCTTTTGGTATATCGATATCCCGGATGAGATCTCCATTTACCTTCGCATTTTCAGGCACGCTTACCTCCAAAAGACTTGCTGCGCCTATTCCAAATTCGAAAAGTTGCGCTAAAACGGGGTTGTCGAGAATATTCTCAACCATCGCTGCAGTCGCCCAGGGAGCGTTTACTACCACCACCTGGTTCTGCTCAAGAAGCTGCGTGTACTCGTGATTTTGGACAATTGCGATAACTTTTTCAAGTTTTAACTGCCTGGCCTGGAGGGCTGCAATTACATTGCGACCATCGTCTTCAAAGGCAGCGATGACAACATCAATATTATCAATGCCTACCTGACCCATTAATTCCTTCTTTGTGCCGTCTCCCTGGTAAATTGGAACACTGTAGCGTTGCTCAAGTTCCTTACATAGAGACTCGTCTTCTTCAATGAAGGTAACCTGATGTTCTGCTGAGCGAAACATCATCTGATACTCATCTTTTGCCAAGAGTCGATCAGCTATATTTTGGCCCTGTTTTTCTCCACTTATGATAAGCACTCGCATACGCATTCTCCTTAATTTACCTATAAACAGTTTCAATAATTTTATATATAATTTTGCCAATTTAAAAATTTCAGCGCGGTTATCGGAATTGAAAAGATATATTGCGCATCCAACCACTGTCAGTATCCCCCCAAGAACAAAACTTCTGGATTCTAATGCCGGAACGAACATCCAGGTCGTAATTACGCCCAGGATCGGTATCCAGGGGAAAAATAGGGTTTGAAATGGGCGTCTCAAATTCGGCATTTTTTTGTGCAATGGAATCACCGCATAATTGATTATCCCGAGTCCCATCAGGTAGCCGAAATCACTCAAAGAAGCCACAAATTTCACGATGCCGGAGGAGCTGAAGATAACCACAATCAAGGCACAAATAAAAAGAGCGATATGTGGCGTTTGGAATTTCGGATGCAACTTGGAGAAAAAGTAGGGAAAATGTTTATCGCGCCCCAATGCGTATAAAATGCGGGCGCTGGCGCCCAATGTCACACTGAATGCGGAAAGACTCGCCATTATCGTCGCGATGACTCCGGCCCAGCGTCCCCAGGCGCCGAAAAGCCGCTCAGCTGCGAAAATGAACGGAATGTCGCTTTGGGCGAGCTCGGTATAATTGACGGTGCCCATCATTACGCCGACCACGAAAACGTAAATAGCCGTACTCACGCCCAATGTGATCAAAATAGCCCGTGGAATGTTTTTGCCCGGTTGAATGATCTCTTGAGCCGCATTCGAAATAAGTTCGAAACCGACATAGGAGATATAGATGAGGGCCATGGCGGGAACGAAGGGGCCCCATCCCATTGGCGCTAAAGGCTGCAGATTACGCGGCTCAATATCAGTGAAACCGAGCGCAGCAACGCCGACCAGAACCGCCAATTCCACCAGATTCATTACGGTAATAACGATGATTGCTTCCCTCATGCCCATGAAGTTGACGATGGTGAATACGACGGTGGTGAGCAGGGAGAGGAGGGCAATGCTGGCTTCCGGTAAAAAGTAGGCGCGGATCGTCAGGGCAAAGATGAGAGCATACATCGAACAAGCGAGGGTGTTGCCGATCCAGAAGAACCAACCGGTAAAAAACGCCACGGGTCTGTTGAGTGTACGGTGGGTAAAGGAATATCCGCCACCGGCTAACGGTATGGCAGCACTGAGCTCACTGTAATTTAAGGCGGTAAATAGGGTTAAAAAACCCATCGCCAAATAGACGAGAACGCCAAGCGGCCCGATCATATGCGCCAGTTCGCCCGGCAGGGCGAAAATTCCCGGTCCCATCGTGGCGCCAATGCCAATCATTACCGCCATAAACAAGCCCATATTTCGTCTGAAACTTATTTGTTCCGGCATAAATGTATGCTCCAAAAGTCTATATATTTCAACTCGGTATGTTTACTCGTTGGGGCAACTTTCGGAAAGCGTTAGATCGAGCGAAATTTAAAAACTCTGGTAATAAATGACAAAAAACAGCC
>CALZIH010000443.1 GCA_945787305.1 uncultured Desulfobulbaceae bacterium
TATGATTACCACCAAAGCTCAGTTAGAAAACAAAAAAGAAGGGATCAGATTGAAAGCGCCGGTAAAAGCCGGCAAAGAGTAAGGGGTGAAAGTCCCCCGCATAGTAAAGGATAGCGACCAGCTATGGCCTCCGAGTCATGCGTCGGCTACCCGCAAGGGAGCGGCGAAGCGTTGACAGGGGTACGTGCAGGCCTGGCTATTGAGCTCCGAAATCACCTCATTCGGATTGCCGACCTTGTGATTTGGTGGGGAAGGCAAAACGGTGTGTCGCGCTATCGCAAGTGGCGCGCCGGATCCGCGGAGTCATAGAACTGGAGCATGTATGCAAGCTTTTTGCACGGAAACCGGGAGATCCCAGAGGGAAACCAGCTATTATCCAGAGCTGGTTCGGTTGGAGAAGGTCAGCGACCGAACGTCTAACTTTAATACTTCTGGGAAGTCGGACGGAGGAATAGTATTGATGAAGCGAATGAACAATGGTGAACAACCCAAAATAAGTGGCCAACCACTAGCGGAATTCGTGGAGAAAAGTCCTCCGGCCAAGGGGAACCTTGTCCAGACGACCGTGACCAGCACTCAGGGGCTGAAATCAGCGTCGAGCGGATTGGACAGGGTGCGAGAGGCAGCAAAGAGGGACAAAGAGCTGCGATTTACTAATTTGTTGCATCATATTAACATCGAACGGTTGCATGATGCCTATCTGGCACTGAACCATAAGGCGGCTGTTGGAGTCGATGGTGTAACATGGCAGGAGTACGGAGAGGAATTGAGTAAACGTCTCTCGATACTCCATGATCAAATTCATAGCGGTCGGTATCGGGCCGAGGCAAGTAAACGGATCTGGATTCCAAAATCTGATGGACGACAACGTCCAATCGGTATAGCCGCACTGGAAGATAAGATTGTTCAACAAGCTTTGGCAGAAATTCTTCAAGTAATTTACGAGGAGGACTTTCTTGGTTTCAGTTACGGATCAAGGCAGAACCGAAGTCAGCATAATGCTTTGGATGCGATCTTCGTTGCGATTACGCAGCGTAAGGTAAGTTGGGTTCTAGATGCGGATATTCTTGGCTTCTATGACAACATTGAACATGGTTGGCTAATGAAGTTTGTGGAACACCGTGTCGCCGACAAACGAGTTCTCCGGTTAATAAGGAAGATTTTGAAAGCTGGAGTCTCGGAAGACGGACAGTGGTCCAAAACAGTGGTGGGGACACCACAAGGCGCAGTGATATCGCCCTTACTGGCAAATATTTATCTGCACTATGCGCTGGACCTCTGGGTAAATTGGTGGCGTGACCACCAGGCACGTGGTGAAGTCTACATCGTGCGTTATTCCGATGATTTTGTCGTTGGTTTTCAGCACCAGTCAGATGCTATTCGTTTCCATGCAGAACTGCGGACACGAATGGGTAAATTTGGCTTGGGGCTGCATGACGATAAGACGAGGCTGATTGAATTTGGCCGCTTCGCCGCTGAAAACCGTAAGAGCCGTGGAGAAAAGAAACCGGAGACCTTCGATTTTCTTGGATTCACTCACATCTGTTCAACATGCCGTATGAAAGGAAAATTCAAGCTTATTCGGAAGACCATTAGCAAACGGCTTCGAGATAAAATTAAAGAAGTTTGCCAGATCCTCCAACGTCACCGCCATAAGCCGGTAGTGGAGCAAGGGAAATGGTTGCGCTCAGTGGTTCAGGGATACTTTAACTATCACGCAGTCCCAGGAAACCGAAAAGCTATGGATACCTTTCGGACGCAAATCGGCCATGGGTGGTTACGTGCTTTACGTAGACGGAGCCAGAAAGGTAGAAGTCTTACCTGGGAGCGCATGCAAAGGCAGATGATGAAATGGATTCCCACAGCACGGGTGCTACACCCTTACCCGAATCAACGTCTCTGCGTTTGACCTGAGGCAGGAGCCCAGTGCGGTAGTTCCGCATGCTTGGGATCTGTACGGGGGGTGCCGGGTAACCGGCATTCCTACCGTGACTACCGTTGACTCTTATTTGCAATAGAGCTTATAAAATCAGTAGAATAGGTGAGCGAAGTATATTGAATTCCACTGATAAAAAATCAAAAAGAAACA
>CALZIH010000444.1 GCA_945787305.1 uncultured Desulfobulbaceae bacterium
GGCAATACAACCCTGACCATTGACGTCCGTATCCTGACGGCCACCAACAGAGAGCTCAAGGACGAAGTGGACAAGAATAATTTCAGGGAAGACCTGTACTACCGCCTGAATGTCATCCACATCCACCTGCCGCCGCTCAGGGAACGGGTGGATGATATCCCGGCCCTGGTCACCCATTTTCTGCAAAAGAATGCCGGGCGGCTGGGTAAAGAGCAGATTGCCATTTCACCTGATGCCCTGCGTCTTCTGGTCAGTCTGCCCTGGGAGGGCAATATCCGGGAGCTGGAAAACACCATCGAGCGGGCAGCCATCCTCTGTACAAACGACAAAATCGAGGCCGAGGATGTTCAGCCCGACTCAAGTGACCTCAAAACCCAAGAGTGGAGCTCCGGCCTTGATCTGGCGCAGTTTGTTCCGGATGGACTCAGCCTGTCCGAGGTGCTCAACGGTATTGAGGAAAAACTGGTTCGCCAGGCCCTGGAAAATGCCGATAATGTCCAAGCCAGAGCTGCCGAACAACTCGGAATCACCAAGAGTCTGCTGCAATACAAGATGAAAAAGTATAAACTGCAGCGTAAAAAGAAATAATCAATATTCCTCAAACCTTCTCTGCAGCTGATTGCATAGCATGTAACAGCGAGTTCCTTACTACCGGGCTGCATATTGGCGAAGAAAGGGAAAAGCTTTTGCTTTTGGCACCCTGGAAAGTTTGCACATCAGGTCGAATGACACCTGTTTGATGCCAAAGGTGTATTTAATTTCATCAATCATTGCTACCCAGAGCCGGCCGGTCATTTCGGCATCGGCAAGTGCCCTGTGATAAACACCATCGGTATAAATACCGCAATAACCGACCAGTGTGCCAAGCTTGTGATTGGGTGCTTGAGGGTAGACCCTCCGAGCCGTCAACATGGAGCACGCCATTTTATTTTTTCTCGACTTTCCAATAAAACCAAGTTCTACATCAAGAAATTTACTGTCAAATGAAGCGTTGTGGGCGACGAGAGCAGAGTTCCCCATGAACTCTGCAAACTGTTCCATCACCTCTTCACAGGGTGGCGCAGCTTCGACCATGTCGTTGCCGATACCGGTATAAGATTCGATAAATGAGCTGATCGGAAATCCCGGGTTCATCAAACTCTGAAACCGGGCAGTGAGCATGTTGTTTTCAATACGGACCGCTCCTATCTCAATTGGTCGGTCACCATACTTCGGTGAGAGTCCGGTTGTCTCAAAATCAAGAACGATGACGGAAAAATTCCCCATAAAACGTAATGGCTGATAGTTAAATTAAAGATGATGTGGAGGACACTCGCTCAAACGGCGACACCCCTGAAAATCCAAAGCAAAACACAGTATAAAACAATTTGCCATTCGTTGCCCTCACAGCGTTTCCCTCTTCCTTTTCAGGCCGGATAGTGATATCAATATCAGAAATTTAGCTTCTCGTCGAGAGGAAGCAGGTTCATATACCCGACCAGATAATGACTTTACTTTCACCTTGGTACATCCACAGACAACTTGAAAAAGACAACTACCTCTACCACAGGTATATTCCTCGGCTTTTGTCAACCGGCCGGTACCCCACCACAAACAGGACAAATACGAAGGAAACGTTATGGATTTTTTAACTGATCCGCAGATATGGATGGCGCTTCTCACCTTGACCGCCCTTGAAATTGTACTGGGGGTCGACAACATTATTTTCATTGCCATTTTAGCCGGTAAACTGCCGAAGCACCAGCAGGCCAAAGGCCGCTCCATCGGTCTGTTGCTGGCGATGGTAACAAGAATCGCGCTACTCTTTTCCATCACCCTGATCATGCGATTGACCGAACCACTCTTCACGGTACTGGGCAACGCAATATCAGGGCGAGATCTCATCCTGATCTGCGGCGGCCTGTTTCTGCTGGGTAAAAGTACCCTGGAGATTCACGATAATCTGGAAGGGACAGAGGAACATCCCACTGTCACCAGGCAACAGGCATCCTTTTTTTCAATCATCATCCAGATCATGATTCTGGATATCGTTTTTTCATTGGATTCGGTTATCACTGCAGTCGGTCTTTCCGATCA
>CALZIH010000445.1 GCA_945787305.1 uncultured Desulfobulbaceae bacterium
TGCCATGCGGAGATAAAATCGCAATAAGCACATAGTTTCAGCAATATGATCAGATTGCCGGAGGGGTGGTTTTTTCTGGTACGATTGTTGATATTCTCCCCTCATCTACACCACATAAAAGAGGGGTACAACATGGTCGGATTTGAAATTCTGGTCAAAATCGATCCGAAAAAGAGAATTGAATTTCTGCAGGCATTTGAAATGGTCAAACATATTGATCAGCAGGACGACAGTCGTATAGACCTGGATCTTTTTGAGGAGGTTCAGGGGCCGAACACCTTCCTCTGGTTAGAACATTGGGACAACAGTGAGTCTTTGTCCCGGTATTATTATAACAATAAATTCATTTCAATGATGGGTGCCATCGAAGTCCTCGGCCAACTCATTCATAAACGGGCGTTTTCAATAATAGGGAAGGTGGATAGTGCGTGATCGAATTTCAGTGCTGCTCAACCCACATTATTTTCAAGGTAGCCTTCAAACTTTACAAGGAGATTTCAGATGACCACAGTATCGCAAACAAACGTATCCAATGCAGGATGGCGGCTTAAATTAGGTATTGTCCTGCTCTGCCTCAGTATTCTCCTTCCCCTGATAGGAGTGCCATTGCTAGCTATAATGGGCCTGCCGACTGCGACCGTGGCCACCGCCTCAGGCGCTTTGCTCGTAAGTGCAGAAGTGCTGGGATTGGTTGCTGTAGCCGTCATGGGAAAGAGCGGTTATGCCTATATCAAGAATCGTTTTTTCGGGTTTTTAAAACAGCATGGTCCACCTCAGAAAGTCAGCCGCGGGCGCTATAATATCGGACTTGTGCTCTTTGGCCTTCCTCTCCTTTTTGGCTGGCTGTCGCTCTATATATCCAAGTGGATCCCCGGATTATTGAATACCCCACTCCCTTATGCAATTGCAGGTGACATCCTGATGGTTAGCAGTTTGGTAGTTCTCGGAGGGGATTTTTGGGACAAGATCCGTTCCGTATTTATTCATAATGCAGAGGTGAACTTCATCAAGAATTCGATTTCAGATAATTAAAGTGGAAACCTCCTGTGACTCGTACCAAATAATTCATGTGTTGTTTAACAAGAGATTAAGGAAAAGATTAAACGTCAAATATGGAGCAGAATCATGACACAACTGCGACAACAAAGCATCAACAAGGTAGTAACGGTTCCAAAACCACGGGTGCTTGAAATCGCAGACAGGCCCTTTCCCAAACTTCGGCCGGGTTCTGGTTCGGTGATAGTCAAGATCGAGATTTCTGCGCTTTGCGTCGACGACAAAATGTGGACCGATCACGATCATGAGTGGTTTTCTCATCCTATCTACGGGATGGGGCATGAAGCCGTGGGTACCGTCGTTGATGCCGGTACCAGAATCCGGGTGGGCAGCCCTGGCGCAATATCAGCTCGCTGATGAAGGCGTTTGCACGATTTTACCCGACGACCTGGATTTCAAGTACGCCATCGCAGCGGAGTGCTCCGTGGGCATGGCCTACTGCGCTCAGGAGTTTTTGAATGTGAAACCAGGGGATTATTTGATGCTGCTCGGCAGCGGTCAGCGGCAGTTTTCCCTCAGCCATGTGATCGTCGGTCTTTACCGGGGTGCGCGAGTGATATCAGTTGTCCAGGATGACTATCAGGCGGAGCGAGTGCGGGCCATCGGCGAGGCACGTGGCGGGACCCCGGACCTTCACATCGTTGATATGAACTCACCCGATTGGAAAGACAAAGTACTGTCCCTTACTGACGGAAATGGTCCGGAGAAGGCCGCCGATTTCACCAGCGAGGAAGAGGTCCTCAATGCGGCCCTTCATCTCCTGGCTCCACAAGGGGTGCTCTACATCCAGGAGAATCTCTACAACCCGAACAGGAAACTGAGCATCGATCCCTATGCGCAGCTGGCGGAAAAGAACCTGACGGTCACAGCGACCATCGACTCCCGTCATGTCGATCGACCAGGGATAATCCGAACGATACGGAACAAGGAAGTGCAGCACATGTGGGACCAGGTGGCAACCCACGAATTCCCGTTGGCGGAGGTCGACAAGGCGCTGGAACTCACGGTCACTCGTCAATGCGGCAAAGTCCTGGTGCACCCGCACCGTTGAACTTGTAAACTTATTCCGAATTAACCCTAAAAGAAGAAGAAAATGAATATATTACAGAATAAAGTGCTTTTATTCATGTGCGCACTCGTCATGTTGACGTCTGGACAGGCACAGGCACAGACGCAGGTACAGGGGGACATGTTCCCAAATAAGGTGACAACTCACATCGGTGACCTGACCTTCGATCATGGCGTCCCTACAAAAGAAACATCTGATAAACTATACTGTGAGATGGATTACCACCGGGCCGTACAGGTCTATCTCTGGTCGTTACCTATTGTGGGACAAGCCCAGTGGCGGCAATCGTATCTCGACCTCTACGACATGAAGCCCAACCAGATGGTCTACTTGACCCAGTTTAATGACCGTTCTCTCATTCTTACCGCCAACGAATCGACCCCGTACATGATGGGCTGGACTAACGTCAAAGACAGAGCTGCTATTTTAAAAGTTCCAGCCGGTGCTTTAATTGGGCTCGGCATCGACTTCTGGCAGCGTGGCCTTGCAGATTTCGGTATGTTCGGTCCATTTTCGGGCAACGGAGGTACCTGGGTGATCACTGGGCCAGAAACACCAGAATCCGAAATTCCCTACATCGAAGGTGCTAAGTACATCAACTCAAAAACCAACAACTTCTGGTTTCTGTTTCGGCTCACCATGCCTGCGGAGGAACGAGATCAAGTTATAGGCCAAATTAACATGTACTATAACGGCGAATCTCCCAAAGCCGTTTCTGTTATTCCGGCTGACAACAAGCCGGGCCGCAACTATCAACCGCGTGGCATGAAATACTGGGAGATGCTCCACACCATTCTACAGGAAGAACCGGTGGAAGAACGTGATCGCTTTTTCATGTATTTTCTCAAGGAGATGGGAATTGAAAAGGATAGGCCCTTCAAGCCGACTGATCATCAGAAAAAGATTATGGCTGAGGCTGTGGTCGTTGGAGAAGCGATGGCTAAGAATATGGTCTATCGTGAACGACTGCCGGGAGTCCTGCGTGATGATGGATGGCGTCTGATTCTCGGAAGAGTGCAAGGCACGGAACCAGGAGATGCCATGGAAAACACTCAGCGTACGAAGTATTATGATCGGTTCGATCCTCGTGCTCGATATACCTACGAGGCCTGCACCACCTCTGAACGGATGTCTTTCCCTAAGTCCGGTTTTGGAATG
>CALZIH010000446.1 GCA_945787305.1 uncultured Desulfobulbaceae bacterium
ATACGGAAGCACAATTCAGTCATGGAATTTGTCCCGAGTGCGTAAAGAAACATTATCCCGATTGCATGTAACCTGAATCTCTTCGAGTTCACCTGCGCCAGTGTTGGGAGTTTAATGAAAATTTGCCTTGTGCAATACGTTTTGATCTGGTTTTAATTTTCCAGCGAAGGAAAGAGGTATAATGGGTGCCTTGAAAGATTAGGATTTTCGCTCAAGATAAGGTAAGCGAAGACTCCGAGGCATGCGAATAATTTTACCACAGGCAAAAAAAACCCAGGATAAAATTTTGAGCATAACGCCGAGATTGGGCGAAAATACAATTTTTCAAGGTTGCCTAATATGTAAAGAGGATTCAGGTATAAGGTTGGGCTCGCATTATAGGAATGGCTAGAGAGCTGTTTTCTAACCACTGGCAGAGATGGGACAACTGTTCAGGAAAAGTAAAAATGAAGAGGATAGATGAGCGCTGTAGATAAATTATTTCAGGGTAACGTAAAGTTACCTTCTCCGCCTGCAATAGCCGTCAAAATTCTGGAAACAGTGAGGCAGGATGATTATTCCGTTGACAAGCTCGCCCAAATCATAACTTCTGATCCGGCCCTAACGGCAAAAGTTTTAGGTGTTGCCAATTCATCATATTACGCACTGCCCAATAAGGTCAATACGATTGAACGTGCCATTAGTTTGGTGGGTGTTGACGCCCTGAAAAATTTAGCGTTATCCTTTGTTATTGCCAAGGAAATGAAAGGAACTTCTATCGGGCTTTTTGATTATAATTTTTTTTGGAAAAGAGCAGTGACAGCCGCTGTTGCCAGTGAATTACTGGCTCCAATACTCGACTATAAGAATGATGACGCCTTTGTCTCTGCTTTGCTTAAAGATGTAGGCGTCGTGATAATGTATTTATGCAGTCCGAATGATTACCTCAGTGTTTTAAGAGAGAAGCAGGCGAAAGGTTTATCGAGCATAGAGGTCGAACAAAAGGTTTTCGGCTTCGATCATCAGGACGTCGGCTCTGAAATACTGAAAAGATGGGATCTTCCGCAGTCTATTTATGCCCCCATTGCCTTGCATCATAGAGGAGAGGTAGTGGAAGGACAATACGCCAAGAAAGTTGAACTCCTTATTCTGTCAGATTGTTTTTCTAAAATGTACCATAGCGGGAGAATAGGGGAGAGTGTACGGGAGTTGGAAGAGGTGCTCCAAGATGGCTATGGCATGGAAACCGGTGCTGCCGAAGAATTGATAGACGCTGTTGCCAATAAAAGTATTGAGATATTATCAACTTTTGAGATCGATGCCGGGGATATGAAACCCTATTCTCAAATTCTTCAAGAAGCAAATGAAGAACTCGGTAAACTTAATATTTCCTACGAGCAGCTGGTGCTTGAGTATAAACAGGCCAAAGAGGAAGCAGAAGCGTTGACTGAAGAGTTGAAAGAAGCAAACCAGAAACTTCAGGAACTCGTCTTTAAAGACGGCTTGACCGGTTTGTATAACCATCGGTATTTCCAGGAGTTGATGGACAAAGAGCTCGATAGATCCAGGCGTTATGCAAAAGAATTCTCCCTCATTTTATTTGACATTGACCATTTTAAGAAAATTAACGACAGCTATGGTCATCCCGGCGGTGATCAGGTGTTAAAAAGTTTGAGTAATGTTGTGCTGAAGACAATGCGAGAATCCGACATGGTTGCCCGGTACGGTGGAGAGGAGTTTGCAGTTGTTCTGCCGGAAACGAATGAAACCGGAGCAAAGGTTTTTGCCGAGAGATTACGAAGAGCGATTGAGCAGCTGGAGACACTCTTTGACAATAGGACCATAAAGTGCACAATCAGCCTTGGTGTCACTACTTGTTTACCTGGAGCGGAAGTTGAAAACAAAAGTATTTTAATAGATTCAGCTGACAAAGCCTTATACCGTTCAAAAAATAACGGTCGTAATCAAGTCAGTGTCGAGTCGTTACCTGCCGGCTAACCGATCGTCGACGCTTAATCTGCTGACAACGGAATAAAACCCTGGTATACAAATTTTTTCACCCTCTAGTAAAAAGTTCAATGTTATCATTGCCGGGTTTGCAAATCGAAAATCACTATAATATTGAAAGTCGCACAACAAGCCACCTTGGCTTATGTTGACTACTTGTGCCTCAAAAACATGCCGCCCTTGCTCAATTTTGACGGTTGTATCGGCAATATTGTAACGCTTTGCAAAACGCATTTTCATGGGGTTGCAGGCCCGGTTAATGGTGTCGACAAGGTCTTCGGGACTGCATGGAAGAGCAAGGAACTCTTGCGCTCCCGCGGTTTTTGCCTCTTGTATGTGTTGTCCTTCAACAGTGGAAGATAAGGCAACAACAGGTATTTCCTTCTTTCCCTTTGTTGCTTTTTCAATAAGTTTTTTCCAGTCGGTCGTTGATTCATCTATGTGGAAGAGGACCAGGTTGCACTCAATTCCATCGAGCTGTTCCAATGCCTCTTCAGTGCTCCAGGCCTCATGGACAATCGCATCACCAATATTTGCCAGAATCATGTTCTGAAGGATTTTGCGCATCGTCAATGACTTCTCCACCAACATGATATGCCGTGCCATTAAATTACTCCTTAACGAATAGTTGATAAACCAGTAAAAAGTCTAAAACGTTGTTTGCATTGTACGGATTTACAATGAGATATAACCTTTCCGCCGTCGGTGGCGTGGCTTTTTACGACACCGACCATAGTTGATCTAATCGCTGAAAAGGAAGAGGGGACATTTTGAATGCCCAGCATTCGTTTTACTGCACTAATATTTTAGCGTATTACAACACGCCATGCTGTTACAAGGAAAAAGCATAACGAATAAAAATGTTATTGAAGGGCGTTGTGTACAACCTGTAGAGATTTCCAGCTGAAGATTAATCCAAAGAGAATCATTTTTGAATTGTGTTGCAAGGATTCCCGGTTGATGGAGCCACTTCAAACATGGTAAGGATCAAATCGTATATCCTGTCGACACGTAAATCGTCAAGCACCAGCGTATGGAAGGCAATTAGGGCAGATACTAAGCAATAAAGAGGTTGCTCCAGCCTGGGTGGCGTGAGAGGTCGAGAGTGGTGCCGAAATAGGCTGTTATCATTACGAAAGAGAGGCGCTGACGTAGCGCTCTTCGGTTTTTTTTGCTGGGTTATTTCGCTTTTCTAATACATATTTGGTGGGTTACCAATACCAGAGATTATCGGTGAGGAGGATATGATGAAAAAATGGCAGTGTACGGTATGTGGCTATATACATGAAGGAGAAGAGCCGCCTGATGAATGTCCGGTCTGCGGTGCGGA
>CALZIH010000447.1 GCA_945787305.1 uncultured Desulfobulbaceae bacterium
GTCCTGATCATGTGGGTTCTCTTGTCCTTTCTGTTACCGATGCTTTATTTATAATCCAAGGCCTATGGCTCACCTTTTGGTAAAGGGTTTGAGCATGGCCCGGGCAAACTCAATGATCCGGCTCATAGATCGGCCAATAGGGCAGGGAGTGGGCAGGGTAGTAGAAAGAGTATGGATTACTTTGTTGTATATTTGGCGCAATATCGTTCAACGACGTTGCGTACATATTGCGGATAATCCAACCTGTCCATTTCAGACATGGCCTGCTGGAAGAATGGCGGCGCCTCATCTGGGAAATACTGAATCAGCGTCTTGTATGCGGACTCCATAAGTTCCGGCGCGTGTGTACGGGTGGCAATTATACCATAGTTCAAAATCAGAACTTTCCATGGGTCATCTGGAGCAGCAACTTCCGGAGCCGTCTTTAATTCATCACTTGTGGCAAAAACAATGAAGGTCGCTGCTTCATAGAGAGATTCCAGGCTGATTTTATCGCGCAGGCTATTGGCAGTTTGCGCCAGTGCGGCAACATAAAACTGCAATTGGGTGATAGACCCCCCATTGCGTGCTACCCAGTAGGCAAAAGCCAATGCCAGGAAATTAAACATCCGTTGATGTTCAATATTCTCTAGCGACTCAAAGTAGAGTTTCTCAAGAAGGTGTGAGCCGAATTCCCCGATTTCCGTCATCGTTTGCGGGGGTTTTGGGGACTGTTCTGTGATGATGCCGCCTAGATGGTCGATTAAGGATTCAATCTGACCATCCAGCCCGTTGGCACGAGCTTTCAACGCAGATTTTAATGTTTCCAAAACTTCAACGAGCCTTGAACTCTCTGATATATACGTGAAAGAGGACAGGGGAGAGGAGTCTGACATATTACAGCTCGTACCTTTTAAAGTAAGTAAAATAAAAAATTTGCAGCCTACACGACCGCACCTGGCATAGAGCGGGTTAATATTGCGGTAACCCAAATCCAAGGGAAACTCTGGGCGTATTGTAAGTAGCTGTCACGCAGTGCGAGATGGCCGCTGGAGCTCCATAACAGATTGTACGCCCGGCGTGCAAGGACACGCACGCCGGATGAAGCTTTCTTTTGTCTACTTATTTCTACGCCAGTTGGGATGGGTGATGTTGAATTTGTTGATTTTGTAGTTCAGCGCTCTTGGGCTTATACCCAACTGCTTAGCCGCATTTTTTTGGACCCACAGGCTTTCCTCAAGCGCCCGGAGGATAAGTTCTTTTTCATGGGTCACCAGCGGTTCGACTTGGATCACAGTTGTGGGTTGACCCGGGGTATGAAAATCCGGTATCTGGATAGAGTCGGTGCTGATCAGATTTCCATCCTCAAGGATAACCGCCCGCTCGATGGTATTGGCCAGCTGGCGAATATTGCCCGGCCAATGGTAGCTTTTAATGATGGCAAACGAGTCATCGGCGAAACCGGTTATTCGTTTCTTTAATGCAGTACAGGATTTTTCAAGCAGGCGCTGTGAAAGGGGTTCGATACAGTGTGTTCGCTCCTTGAGAGACGGCAGTTTAATCGGCAGAACATTTATTCGGTAATACAGGTCCTCGCGAAATTTCCCGTCCCGGATTTGTTGGGGCAGTTCTTTGTTGGTGGCGGCAATAACGCGGACATCGACTTTGATGGTTTTGTTACCGCCGACCCGCTCAAAGGATTTCTCTTCAAGAACCCGTAGGAGCTTGGTTTGGATTTCCATGGAGATTTCACCAATTTCATCAAGAAAAATGGTGCCGCCGTTTGCCTGCTCAAAGCGCCCGATCCGTTGCTTGTCGGCACCGGTAAAGGCCCCTTTTTCATGACCGAAAAGCTCGCTCTCCAAGAGCGCCTCAGGGATGTTAGCACAGTTGATTTTGATAAACGGTTTGTCGTGACGGGGCGAGTTGTAGTGAACGGAACCGGAAAGAAAACTTTTGCCTGTGCCGGTGGAAGAAAATTTTCTCAGGCTGATAATAACCTTTTTAAACGATGAGCTCTCTGCGACGATGGAGTCAAAGTTATATACGATATCCTGCTTGCGGCGGAGATAATCGATTTCATTCTGCAGCTCACGCTGTTTAAGGGCTTTCTGTACAACCAGTTGAATTCTGGTCGGTGAGAAAGGAGTTGCAATAAAATCATAGGCGCCTTTTTTAATAGCCTGGACAATGAGCTCCGCCTTTTCTGATTTGCTGGTGATGATAATCGGGGTATAAGGTGTTTGGCTGTGCGTCTGCTCAAGGAGGTTAAACGTGGAGGAGTTGTTTGGTTTGACGTTCATGAAAATAACGTCGTACTGTTTTTTGCTCATCTCCCGCTGAAAAGATTTCGGGTCGTTGCGAAAAATAATTTCCGACGAATCGGCCAAGGCCTCGTTGATGTTCTTTTTGCTGTCCGGCAGCCATTCGTAGGCGAGGACAGAAAGCTTGTCTTTCATAGAATCCATAATATTTTGTTTCGAATATGTAGTTTCAATGTCTTTTTTGTAATTATAAGGTTTTTTGCGACAAAATGCAAATGTGTAATTCGTTTTTGTTGTGTATTCATTTTTAAACAGACTAAGCGTCCAAAGACGTAGATAGATTTTATTGATATATAGCTATGATAGCGCTTCAGGAAAAGGCTGCATCGCTGGGAGAGGTTCCCGTTGGCGCCGTGCTGATCTCGGCAGGCGAAGTCATTGCCCGCGCAGGCAATAACCTGATAGCGGCACACGACCCGGTAGGCCATGCTGAGATCAGGGTGCTGCGACAGGCTGCCCGGCATCTGCAGAATTATCGATTACCGGATACGACAATATACGTCACGCTTGAACCCTGTGCGATGTGTGCCGCAGCCATGGTTCATGCCAGGATAGGGCGGCTGGTTTTTGGGGCGACCGATCCGAAAGCAGGAGGTGTTGTTTCACAGTATGCCATTGGCCGGGATAACAAATTGAACCATAGTTTTTCCATAACAGGTAATATTCTGGCGGAAAAATGCAGTCTCATCATCAAAGAATTTTTTCAAAAGCGTCGATAATGGTATTTTTCTGTTGTCAAAACGAGAAACACCGTTTAGATAGAGGCCCTGAGAAACAGGCAGTGCAGAAAAATTCCTGCCTTCTGCCCTCAGCTATATACGGAGAGGTGACCGAGTGGCTTAAGGTGCACGCCTGGAACGCGTGTGTACGCAAGTACCGTGAGTTCGAATCTCACCCTCTCCGCCAATTAAGGATTCAGGTGCGATAGCCGGGTCCTGCGCAACAGGGAATCACGAACTCCGTCAGGTCCGGAAGGAAGCAGCGGTAGTGAACCTCCCAGTGTGCTGCAGGGGTGCCCGGCTATCCTTTTTTTAGCCTTTTCGATTAATCGTTTTTTCAGTATTGTCTTTCGGTGATGTTATCCTGCCTGCATCGTCAGGCAATACTTTCAATTCAGCCATACAAAAATTTTTGTCCTATCTTGTTCTAGCCAGAAAATCCAGGCCGCAAAATTTTGAAGAAGTTGT
>CALZIH010000448.1 GCA_945787305.1 uncultured Desulfobulbaceae bacterium
TTTAGCGCAAGCCAGCAACCATTTTTTACCTATATTCGCAAACAGTTCTACCTTTCAGCTTTGAACTTTGAGCCGTATTCTTTCTCGGTGCTCAAAAGGCTTTTCAATTCCGCAACAAAATCATTCACAGCTTTAAATTCCCGATAAACCGAAGCAAACCGCACATAGGCTACGTCATCTAGCTCGTGGAGCTTTGCCATGATCTTCTCACCGACGACGGAGGCCGCTATTTCCTTTTCGCCAATTTCTCGCAAATCCCGCTCAAGATCATCAATGAATTCTTCGATAACATTCATGCTGATGTTGCGCTTCTGACAGGCTTTTTTAAGACCGCTGCGCACTTTTTCGGGGCTAAATACCTCTCGACGCCCATCCTTTTTAATGATCATAATGGGAATCTCTTCTATGTGTTCGTAGGTCGTAAAGCGCCGGCTGCAATCAATACATTCTCGTCGTCTCCGAATCACACTGGCGTCCTTGCTCAACCTGGAGTCGATAACTTTATTGTCAATTTCTCCACAAAATGGACATTTCATGAGCTTTCACCCCGCTTATCGGAATTAATTTTTTTTAACTCAATCTTAGCCTCCTCCAGCAGTTCAATCGCCAAAGGATCTGCATAGCCGGACTGGTAATAAATATTTTCAATTCCGGCATGGATAATCATCCTTGCACAGATGGCACAGGGTTGGTTGGTGCAGAAAATACTGCCACCCTTGACGGAAACGCAATGGTAGGCGGCCTGAATGATGGCATTTTCTTCTGCATGAATGCCACGGCACAGTTCATGCATTTTCCCCGATTCGATATTCAGCTTTTGCCGCAGGCAGCCGACCTCGAGACAATGCCTCAGACCGGTCGGTGCGCCGTTATAGCCGGTGGATAGGATGCGTTTGTCTTTGACGACCACCGCCCCCACAGCTCGTCTGAGACATGTCGAGCGCTCGGCGACAAGATTGGTGATATTCATAAAATACGTTTCCCATGAAGGGCGAGATTCATTTTTTTCCATACAACGCTGATGCCTCTATTTCATTAGGGTAAAATCAATCTTTTATAAACGGGAGCTTGAATTCCGCCTGATAGAACAATCTGCGGAGCTGGCCTTTGAGTCCGGCCTGCGGGTCAACGCCGGCCATGGCCTGGATTATCTCAACACAGCCCGTATTGCCGCGCTGCCGACCATTGAAGAGTTAAGTATCGGCCACGCCGTTATCAGCCGTGCCGTGCTGGTGGGGCTGGATCAGGCAGTTCGTGAAATGCTTGCCATCGTCAGGCATCCTTTTCCAGGGCCGTGAGATGTTCGGCCTCGCCGAGTACAATCATGATATCACCGGCAAGGATCATGGTGTCGGGTTTGGGATTAAACAGCATTTCCCCGCTTTCACGCTTAATCGCCACCACGATAACATCATGGCGTTTTCGAATACCCGAATCCAGCAGGTTCTTATTGACAAATGAAGCCGTTTCCCGAACAAAAATTTCCTCCAGACGCAACCCCAGTTCACCGGCGTACATCGCCAGATCGATAAAATCGGTGACAGTGGGCCGCAGGATTGGTCAGGGTGACATAGAGGTTGTCGGCATCCGTTGAGACCACGGCAATCAAGCCGCGAGCCTTTTCGATACCGGCTGCCAGTAAGATCTCGTCTTCAGAGGCCTCCCCGGGCACCGTATTATAGCCAAGTTGATCGATCTCCCGCAACTCATCCTCGTCACGCTCAATCACGACAAATGGACGCCCTGCTTCGTTGAGAATTTCACAAATCACTTTGCCAATCCGACCGAAACCACAAACAATATAATGATCGTGAAGCCTGGCGATCTTCTTATCCATCTTTCTCCTCTCCAGAATTTTCTGCAAGCTGCCTTCAACCATGACCTCGGTTATTTTACCCAGGGTATACATAACCAGTCCGGCCCCGGCAAAGAGCAGCACGACAGTGAACACTTTCCCGGCCGGGTAAATGGGAACCATGTCACCATAACCGACTGTGGCTATAGTGATGATCGTCAGGTAGATGCCGTCCCAGAAGGTGGTCTTTTCCAGGATCATATAGCCAAAGGTTCCGCCTAAAATTATAGCAATAAAGAGGGAGACGACTATGGAGAATTTTCGGATGGAATTTGACTGCGGTATTAGTACCATGCTCACCTCTGCAATGCATGGGTACATCGATTAACGATACATGACGGCCTTTTTCCTGCTCGAAAATTGATTACAGCACAGCAGGATGGCACCGGGCCACTTTGAACCATTTGCAATCTCAACTCGTACTGAAGTTCGCGCTCAACGGCCTTGGCATAATACAATCTTAAAAATGATTATAATTATCGATCAGTTGGCAATGCTCGACGAGGGGCTGATTTTATTTTTCTACGTCAGGGACAACTTTGCCCTCTTTATAAAGCGTTTCTCTTTGCAAGGCACCTGATTCGGAATACTCTTTTACTACACCATTCAATTTTCCATCTTTGAAGGGTTGTTCCCTTGCCAGCCCGCCTGATTCATAATAGACTTTGACAACGCCAACGACCTCCCCTTCCTTGAAATGACGTTCAATCATCAACGTACCTGAATCAAAATATCCCTTGGCAACGCCATCTTTTTTCCCATTTTTGTAGGAGTTTTCAGACAACACGATACCGGAATCCGAAAATTCCTTTATTACACCGGTTATAGGCACTTTGGTTTTTCTGTCATAGGCTATCGAATTATTAAATGACACATCATCACTTGTATAGACCTTGTCCGTCGCCGCACAGGCAGTAATAAAAACAAGATGCATAATAAAAACACAAAAAAACCAATACACTTTTTTCATGTATTCACCCAGAGTTAGATTGACTGACAGAACCATTAAATTTGACCGCATGTTTGCGCGACGACACAGCAATAATACCCTATGCAGCTTATATTGTATACTGTTTCCAATTCCTAGCAGAAGAATAACCATTTGAGGAGAACAGGGCCCCCCGTAGTCTTACCAATATACGTTTGTCAACCTACAATCATATCATCAACGTATTGATAATAACCGGCAAAGGGAGCAAAGCAACCGTTGTTCCCCTTGTCAAAACATTACAAGATGTGTTACAGAGAGACCCTACAGGAAAAAGCGATGAAATTTTTCCAGGAATTCAGTCCATCCAACAGACTTCACTAGATAGCCCGGGTGGCGGAACTGGTAGACGCAAGGGACTTAAAATCCCTCGGTACTTGTGACTGTGCGAGTTCGATTCTCGCCCCGGGCACCATCTAATTAAAGGGTTTAAGTCCAAAAACAAAGGACTTAGACCCTTTTCTCTTTTTTGTCCCCGTAAATATCTTTTGACATATATTGACTTCTAATGCTATTATTTGCCCTACCAAGTGGAACAAAAATG
>CALZIH010000449.1 GCA_945787305.1 uncultured Desulfobulbaceae bacterium
GTGGAGAAGAGACGTGCCCTAAAGTGAGGGGCAATCGCACCATTTCTTTTTAGGGCGCCATTAATCGTTGATGGAGAAAGGGGAAACGGACAATGAATCAGAGCTTCAACAATCAATTGATGTGAGGAGAGAGATGTTAACTGAAATGCGCAAGGTGGTTGTGCCGGTAGATTTTTCACGTAATACGGAAAGGGTGGCTGAGTATGGAGCGTCGATCGCGGATAAGCTTGGGGCCCAAGTATTGTTTTTTCACGTGATCAATGATTTTCAGGGTTATGACATGATGTTGGTTCACCCCTCTTTTTTGGGGATGAGCAAAGACATGGAAGAAAAAGCCGAGGAGCGGATGGCCGCCTTGGTCAAAGATTATGCACGGCTTAAGCAGGGAGCCATAGGTAATGTGGTTCTGGGTGATGCTGCCGATGAGATTATTAACTACGCCAAATTGGAGCGGGCCGATATGATCATCATCGGTACCCATGGGGTCAAGGGTTTGGAAAAAATTCTTATCGGCTCCACAGCTGATCGGGTAGTAAAAAATGCGCCGTGTCCGGTGTTGGTGTTTAATCCTTTTACCTGAGCATCGGTTTTTTTCAGATGGCTTGCTACTCAATGGTTGAATTGGTTACTGTCGGATTACCATTAGCAAGGACAAAAATTCCAGGGTAACCGGCTGTCTCGAAGCCAGCACTGGTGTTTCCCGACAAGTGTGAGTCTTTTATAGCCAAGGAGCCACTGCGGTCGTTGCTAACAAAGAAAATAGCACCTCCTCCTTCAATGGCAGTATTTTCTTCTACTCTTGTTCCGCAGAGGGAAAGGGTGAAGGTGTTGCCGTCATTGTAGATCGCTCCACCACTCCCTCCACCTGGAGTACCTTGGCGTGCCGGATTTGCTCCATAGCCAATCGCCTTGTTATGGCTGAACACACTGTTGATCACCGTAAAGGAAACGCCGATACTGGATAGGCCGCCCCCGTTGGAACAGACATTGCCGTAGCCGGGCCCGCCGCCAAAGGTGGAGTTGATAATATATACCGGCCTGTTTTCATGTTGACTGAGGACACGTACTGCAGCCCCACCTGTATCAGGCCCTGTGTCGGCACAGGCATTGTTGAAAAAGCGAGAGTTAACAATCTTCAACCTTCCCCCGCGAACCCATATGGCCCCTCCACCATCATACTTGGTTTCTGTCTTTGCATTGCCATGGACAAAGGTCAGGTTTTGTACAGTGAGTCGGGGGTGATCTTGGTTCTGGCAATGGGATGTGGTCCAGACCTGGTCCGGATCGCAGGTGTTCATATAGAGAATTCGTCGGGCATCGTTGCCACTGAGGGTTACTTTGCCTCCTCCATCTAGGACGATTCTGGGGCCGGTGTTATTATATAATTTTGCCGTTTCCTTCATCCGGATCGATATCGGGGCCGGTCCGCAATTAAAGGTTATAACCCCTCCTTTGGCAACTGCGGCCACCACCGCTTCGCTGGTACAGCTTTGCGCGCTTCCGGTACCGATGACATGGTCGGGAACAGAGGTGTCTTCTACTCGACCTTCCAGGGGAACGGTACAGGTCCCGTCCGAGTTGCCAACCCTTGGCAGCATGTTTTTGCCTCCAACAATGGCAGGAAGGAAAAGGGAAAAATCGCTGTCATCACCAACGGCAAAAACTGCGGAAGATGACAGGAAAATACATAAACCGACTACAAAGAGGATCGTTATTGATTGCATAGTGTTTTCTCCGAGTGACAATACCTCGGCTTCTGCCCGGTATATACCATTTGATTATAGAGCTTTTTCTAGTTTTTAAAAATCTATAATGATTGTCGGTGTCGTAAAAAGCCACGCCACCGACGGCGGAAAGGTTATAACTCCTTGTATTTCCAATCTTGCAAACGGCGTTTTGGGCTTTTTACGAGTCCATCATGATTGTCGGTGTTCGTAAAAAGCCACGCCACCGACGGCGGAAAGGTCATAAGTCACTGTATTCAGGTACAGTGCAAATGTCGTTTTCGACTTTTTGCGAGTTCATCATGATTAGGATGTTTCAGAAACACAGAGGGAGAAAAGAGAGGCAATGCGATTTGTCCGGCGTAATTTTTTAAGATAGCGGGGAAAATTGAGGCCGTAGTATTGTAAGCTGGATGTCGCCTGTTTGCGTACAGTCCGTAGGCGTTGTTTTGGTACGGGGCCTGGGAAGGCGAGCATAATGGTGTTGCTGCGTTTTTTAACCGACATTTCCAACAGCTGATGATCAAAAGCTCCAATGGCAGATTGTCTTGCCAATCGATAGGCCTGCCGGTCTCCGCTCCAGAGGTTAGCGGCCATCACCCCATCAGGGGTGAGTAGGTTACGGATGTTGTGGTAAAATGCAGGGGAAAAGAGCGGTGGAGCCATGGCCTCCGCTTCAAAGAGGTCCACCAATACAAGCTCGTAGGATGAATATGGTTGATTTTCCACAAAACGGGCGGCATCATCCCGGTGAATGCGTAGGCTTTCTGTTGAAGGCAGGTTAAACAGCTCTCTTGCCTGGTTAATGACTGTGCCGGATATTTCCACTGCATCAATGGTGCAGCCGGGATGATGGTGAAGAAGAAAGCGGACCATTGCCCCTCCGCCGAGGCCCAGGAGAAGGACTGAGCGTAACCGGGGTGGGATCAGCAAGGCCGTCATCATCCAG
>CALZIH010000450.1 GCA_945787305.1 uncultured Desulfobulbaceae bacterium
GGTCCAGATCACCGGCATGCTTGCCAATCAACCTCCCAAACGGTACCCGACAGACATGGACCTGGCCCTGGCTAAGGATGAAGTTCTGGCCTTATCCCATTTTAATAGAGCGGCATTGGCCATTGCCCGGAACCATCTGCAACATATTGAAGCAGTTACCCTGGCACTGTTTGACACCATCAGCATCATCAGGGGGTTTGGACAGTCTGCCGTTGCTGGTGAAAAAATCTCTTCGTCAAAAACCAGTTTTGTGCCTGATCCGGACCGCATGATGGCTGTTTTCAGGGTAATGCTGACCATGTGGATAGCCTATCTCGCCCTGATCTATATTGATTGCCTGCCCGGTGGAAGCGGGTTCGTGACCATGGCCACATCTCTCGGGATGGCGATGGCAACCATGCCGCAGATATCGGTTACTCTGTTATTTGTTCCGGCTGCTGTCAGCGTTCTTTTTGCCGGCCTGGTGTATCTTTTCGTTATGCCGCAGCTCTCGAGTTTTCTTGGCCTTGGTCTGATGATCTTTGCGGTCACCTTTGCTATCTGTTATTTTTTTGCCGCTCCTAAAAAGGCTCTTGGCAGAGCCTTAGGGCTGGCCATGTTCATCAATATCGCATCAATATCCAACCAGCAGACGTACAGTTTTTTCGTGGTTTCCACCACTGCAGTAATGTTCACCCTTATTTTTCTGCTGTTGGCCATCACCGCATATATCCCCTTTTCTCCACACCCCGAGCGTTCATTTATGCGTCTGCTCCGACGATTTTTCCGCAGCAGCGAGTATCTGATGTCCGCTCTGCACAGGGATCCGGATCGGCAAGTAAAGAACTTCAGACACTGGAAAAAGGCGTACCACCTGAAGGAGATAACAACGTTGCCCGCAAAACTTGGAGGGTGGGGCAGGTTTGTCGATACCAAAATGGTGTCCGGGAGTTCTCCGCAGCACATTCAATCAGTGGTGACCAGCCTCCAGGGACTCAGCTATCGAATACAGGAGTTACACAAGGAAGGTGGTAATCCCCAGGCACAGTATCTTGTGCAAGAACTCCTTGCAGATGTTCGGGCCTGGCGCATTAACATTCAGGATGCTTTTCAACGTATGGCAAAGGATCCGGGAGGAGGGAAAAAGGAGATGTTCCTTTCCGGCTTGACCGAGATCATGGATCACCTGGAAGTGCGTATCGGAGAAACTCTGGACAAGGCCGCCGATGGTCGGCTTACGCCCCAAGATGGTGAAAACTTCTATAGTCTGCTTGGTGCGTATCGAGGGGTGTCGGAAGCCTTGATCGAGTATGCCGGTAGTGCGGCTGTCATTGACTGGGACGGCTGGCGCGAAGAAAGGTTTTAGCCCGCATTTCTCATGACACTTTTTGAATTTAAGTTATCTTGTTGATATTGAATGATTGTTGATAAAGCTCGTAAAAACAGTCTGTTTCCAATTTGGATATGTAGAGTCACCCTTCGGGCGAGTATATTTTGCCGCATCTGCTTCGTTACAGACCAATCGCAGTAGCTCACTACAGCTTCATGGTCTGTGCCTCGCATCTGCAACAAAATCTACTCGTGAGAAATACGGATTAATGATGGATCAAGGGAAGTTATTATGAATCAAATACCGCACGAGTTTGCCGTTGGCGGGGTTTTTATGCCACCGTTGCTGGTCGCTGCTCTGCTAGGGGCCGTTGCAGCATTCCTGACGGCTCGCCTGCTTAATCGTTATCGCTTGTCCAAATACTTTTTTTATCCTCCGCTGGTTTTTCTGGCGTTGATGATCATCTATACCGTCCTTATCGATAAATTTATTACCGTGGTGTAACGAGTGAAAACAAATCAGAAATATCTGCTGACAGCAATCGTGGTCATTATCGCCGCGGTTGCAGTTTTTTACAACTATCAGGATTACATCATGAATCCATGGACAAGGGATGGTCAGCCCTGGACCAGGGACGGCCAAGTTCGTGCCGACGTCATCGAGATCACGCCACGGGTGACCGGTCCGATTGTTCAACTTGCCGTGCAGGACAACCAGCTTGTGAAGACAGGAGATCTACTCTTTGTAATCGATCCCCGCACTTATACGGCAAATCTTGCCCAGGCAAGAGCACAATATGACAAGGCCAAAGATAACTACCTGGCCCTGGAGAAGCAGGTCGAGGCGGCCGAGGCTCAGGTCGAGGTTACCAGAGCCTCAGTCTTGCAGGCGCAAAGTGCGATCAAGGAGCTCGATTCCCTGATCGAAAAGAACAAGGCCGAGTACGGACGTCAGCAGGAGATGTTGCCACAGAAGGCCACCTCGAAAAAATCTGTGGAGCGGGCCAAGGCCAACTACGAAGTTTCACTGGAAAAACGGCAAGGAGCCTTGGCCAGTCTGGCTCAGGCGCGTGCCACACTTATCCAGTCCGAAGCATCCCTTGCCGAGGCACGGGCCAACCTCGGTGCACCAGGGGATGACAATGCCGCCATTCGAGAGGCTCTGGCGGCCCTGGAAGAGGCAGAGTTGAATCTGGAGTTCACAAAGGTCAAAGCGCCGGTGGATGGCTATATCACAAACCTGAATCTGCGCCTGGGAAGTAATGCCGCTGCCAACCAGCCGATACTCGCCCTGATAGATGTCAACAGCTATTGGGTTCACGGGTTTTTCAGAGAGAACTTCATAGCCAATATCCAAAAAGGTGACAAAGCGATCATCACCTTGATGACCTATCCGGATACACCGCTTGAAGGATATGTCGACAGTTTGGGCTGGGGTATTGCCCAGCAGGACGGCAGTACAGGTGCCAACCTGCTTCCCAATGTCAGCCCGACCTTTGAGTGGATTCGTTTGGCGCAGAGGGTTCCGGTACGAGTCCATCTGAGCAACGTGCCGGAAGGGATAGACTTGCGTGTGGGTACGACCGCCTCTGTTCTGGTCAGAACCGGTTCCTCTGAGTCGAGCACATCACAATGAGGCGCGTGAGCATGGAGTATACAATGCTGCAGCATGGCCAACCAGGATCTGCATTCAGCTCCTTTACCGGCAGGTCTAAAGTCACCTTGTTGTGGACGACCATGCGCTGGAGCACCCTTGGGTTCAGCCTGCTGTTGATCGTGCTGCTCAGTGGCTGCATGAATCTTGGGCCTGATTATACCAGGCCCGAGACTGCGATCGAGCCCAACTGGCTGGAAATCGAAGATCCGATGGTGACGAGTGAGCCAGCTGCCGGCCCGGAATGGTGGCAAAGCGCCTTCAATGACCCTGTACTTGACCAGTTAGTCGAGACAGCCCTGGAGCAGAATCTGACC
>CALZIH010000451.1 GCA_945787305.1 uncultured Desulfobulbaceae bacterium
GCATTGGAGCAGATAGTTGTTTCTTTTCTATCTTGCTTTAAAACTTCTTCAGGAAACGCCCTGTGCGGACCCGCATGCAGGGTGTTGTGGAGGCTGGGGGAGAAAAACCCCCGGCTATCCGATTATCTTTTTTGACGTAACCAAAGCAGTTTTTCAGCAGTAATGGCCCCAGCAGTTTTAGTGCCTGATGAGACAACGGCTGGATATACAGCGCTATTGGTTGTATATGCAGAAAGCGCAATTGACAAAAGACCATTAAACATAGGATTGCTTTCCTCAACATACATATAACTGGTGCCTCTACACAATTTATCAAATTGAAGAAGCAGCATATTATTAAAAGGGATTCCAGCACTATCGTATGTGGCTATAACTTTCAAATCTATTATTTCCATACTTTGATTTCCACAATCATCATCAACAGCCCAACTTGCTATGGAAAATAAATATAAAATGCATGATGTAATCAGTACAGATAATTTCACTTTTATTTTTCCTTTTATTGTTTGATAGAAAATCATTTTAAAGATAACGTCCGCGGTGAGGGGCTTGCTGAAGTGGGGATTGTTTTGTGCTATTTAAGCACAAAACAAGCACCGCGGAGGCAAGTCCCTCTCAACCGCGTTTGTTAGAGCTATTGAAGCCATAACCAATTTAAAGCCTCTATGGTTCCCGCTGACGGAACATCACAAACCCCTTTGCCACTTATTTTAAAGCTTGCCCCTGTAGCGTGAGCAGATAGCAAAGTGCTGTAAAATACCCTACCTGTATCAGTAGAGAAATCAAAAGCATAATCCCAAGAAGCATCCGTTGAACAGTTTAAAGGCTTCGGTGTTTCCGGAGTACCGTTTATTGATATTCTAGCAATATTCGGATTATTTAAACTTATATGTATGGTTTCTACAGTTGCGTCCGCGTAAACACTATTTACGGACAGCAAGCATAAAACTGGTACTACCTTTATTATTTTCATTCTTTCTCCTTACTGTTTGTTTCTTTGAGCTCTAACGTCCGCAATAACCGGCAATTTGAAGCGGGGTGAGGCTTGTGGCATTCGCCACAAACGAGCGCCGCGGAAAATTGTCCGAGTTAATTGCGCTTGGTCGAGTAAGCAAGGGGAACCTCCCCCCAAGCTTCTCACAGAACCGTACGTGAACCTCTCGATTCATACGGCTCTTATCATTCGGTCAAGCACGTATTTGGCATTGCACTTTTTATGCGCTTCACCCAATTATCTGCTTTCTTGAAATTACTGCCTTGCTTCTTGTATTTCCTGATCACCCATCGACTAACCAGCTTATCGAGATGATGCACCAGAAATAGCAACTCAGATTTGAAAAATGCACCATAGTATTCAATCCAGCCGCGCACGACAGGATTCAATATGTTGGCTAGCTCTTTCACTGAGAGATCACTTCTTTTATGCAAACACCGCTGTCTTATCTCCGAAAAGATTGCCTTCTTCGATTTTGGGGCAATCGCTGGTGAGAAGTTAACAAAATACAGACCCTGCCTGTTGCGTGAAAGCCTTGGCCGAAAGCAGAAACCCAAAAAATCAAAGCTATGGCGTTCATAATCTCCAGTACGGTTGGCATCCTTGCAGTAGACGATCTTCGTCTTTTCAGGATGTAGCTCCAACCCACACTGCACCATTCGTTTAGCTATTTCAGACTTCAGCTTTACTGCCTCCGCTTCCGTATCACAGTGCACAACCGCATCATCAGCGTACCGTTCAAATGGGTTCAATGGGTGGGTGCTCTGCATCCAATGATCGAACGCATAGTGTAAAAATAGGTTTGCAAGCAATGGACTAATTACGCCTCCCTGGGGAGTTCCCATTATGCGTGCTTCAATCTCTCCGCCCGATAACTGAACGGGTGCCTTTAACCATCTCTCTACATAGAGCAATACCCATTTTTCCTCGGTATGCTTTTTAACTGCTCTCATCATCAGGTCATGGGGTATGTTGTCAAAGAATCCTTTGATGTCCATGTCCACCACCCAATCATGTTTCCAGCAACGCTTCCGAGCCTGCGAGACCGCTTGCAAGGCTGACCGTTTTGGTCGATAGCCATAGGAGTCGGGATGGAATACTGATTCCAGTTCCGCCTCAATATGGTTCTTGACCACCATCTGGGCAATTCGATCTGCAACCGTTGGAATTCCCAACGCCCGCATTTTCCCGTCACCCTTGGGGATCTCCACCCGCAGTACAGGCGGTGGAAAGTAGCTTCCTGATGACATCCGGTTCCATATTTTATACAGATTATTTCTCAGATCTTCCTCAAACATTGCTATTGATTGATGATCTACCCCGGCTGCACCTTGGTTACTTTTTATCTTCAGGTAACTGTCCCAAACGGCTTGTTTGGAAATATCAATTGACTTCATCTTACTTAATGGGTTCCTCCGGATATGATCCGTTGTCACATTAGTAAAACAGAATGATTTGCCTCCTTCGCTCCGGCCCCGTTACAGAACCTTCATCACTACTACGAGACAATCCGCCCCTGTGCTCTGTATTGGGTACTCTTCCCCTTTCGAGTTTCTCTCCTTAACACCAGAACGACAGGTTCCCACGTTCCATCTATAAGCCTGTACTAAATTCGTGCCATCTCTATACCGGTCGCCACATGGTCAGTAATCGGATATCCACCATATTTATCCTGAGAAAGTCCAAGATTCTCAGTTTTGACGACATCTATCGGTTTTTCGATACCTCATCAATGGTTCACTTGCGTTCACCTCTTTAGTACTCACCTGACATTTATTTAATGCCTTTTCTCAATCGCTCACTACCATGGCTCTTTACCACAGCAGCATTGAGTGGTTTGAAATCCGCTTCCGAAAGCCGATTTCGAAGGGCCTACCTTCATCTTATAAACAGCTCCAAATCCTTTCGGATTTGTTCGTGGCACACTTG
>CALZIH010000452.1:0-1361 GCA_945787305.1 uncultured Desulfobulbaceae bacterium
TGGCGTCCTCATCGCGCTCTGGGCCATCTACACCCAAATAATCCTCCCAGTTATCCGCAACAGCTATCAGTTTTACAACAGTATCGGCGGGCGCCGGAAACGGACGCGCTTTATCACCGCCTCGACGATTACCTGTGGTGCAATGGCTATTCTGTTTTTTGCCGTACCGGCACCTCTAAAAACCAAAGCGCAAGGGGTTGTATCATTACCTGAAAAGTCCAGAGTGCGCGCCGGAACAGACTGTTTTATAAAAGAGATCCTTGTCCAAGACGTTACTATGGTACAAAGTAAGGAGCCACTGCTTCGATGCGACGATCCTTTTCTTGAAGCCGAAGTACGGGTTCTTGAGGCAAACCTCAAAGAATACCTGGCCAGATTCAATGCCGAACCGCTTCAATCCAGAATGCAACGTGAAATTCTCAAAGAAGAGATGGCCTCAATTCAAGCCGATCTTACCCGCGCCAACGAACGTCAACATGAACTGATTATCCGTAGTCCACAACAAGGTCTTTTTATACTGCCAGGAGCAGATAACCTACCGGGAAGATATGTAAAACAAGGAGAACTCCTTGGGTATATCAGAGGAGAGTCCGCCTCAACCGTGGTCCTGGTTGTCGACCAGTCCGATATTGCCCTGGTACGTGAACGGACAAAAAGCGTTGAGCTGAGGCTTTCCGGGAGTTTCGACTCTCCATACACAACCATCATTGACAGGGAAGTCCCTGCGGCAAGCAACATGCTACCAAGCCCTGCCCTCGGCACCAACGGTGGCGGGAAGATTCCCGTTGACCCTGCTGATCCGCAGGGGGTACGAACACTTACCAACACGTTCCAGTTTGAAATCAAACTCCCGATCCCAAAAGAACATGTTAGAATCGGTGAACGAGCTTACGCCCTGCTCGATCACGGTTATGAACCGTTAGCCCTGCAATGGTTTCGCTCGCTCAGACAGCTTTTCCTTCGTCGTTTTCATGTCTAACCAGCTCTTTGCATCGGCATCCGAACTTCTCCGGCCTGGTATATCAGGCGGTCATTACCCTGAGCGACCACAAGCATCCTCAAACTGGCTGCAACAGGCGGTCCATTCATTGGCCGGTTTAACAAATACCGTTACCGTACCCCGTTGGCGGTTGCAACGCACGATTGCCGCCATCCATGATTATGGCCGGCAAATTGAACAGCTTGATGATGACGGACTTGCAGAAAAAACAAAAGATATCCGCAAAAATCTTCACCGACAAGGCCTGACCGAAGATCTCACTACTCAGGCCTTTGCCCTGGTACGGGAAATGGCCGGCAGGACCATCAATATGCGCCATTTCGACAGCCAATTGATGGGTGGATGGATCATGCTCCACGGT
>CALZIH010000452.1:1420-3174 GCA_945787305.1 uncultured Desulfobulbaceae bacterium
AGATGGAAACCGGAGAGGGAAAAACGATTACCGCCACCCTTGCCGCAGCTACTGTTGCTCTGGCAGGCATCCCGGTACATATTATCACTGTCAACGATTACCTGGTAAATCGAGACACAGAGCTTATGGGTCCAGTTTATCACGCTCTAGGCTTAAGCGTCGGCAAAATTACCGCGGACATGAATGCAGTAGCACGGCGCAATGCCTATGCAAGCGATATTACCTACTGTACAAACAAGCAACTTGCATTTGATTATCTTCGCGATCGTATATTGCTTGGCAACGACCATGGTCGAATGCGACTACAGCTTGAACGCCTGCACGATAAAAACGCTCGCGCAGACCGCCTCTTTCTGCCGGGACTCTTTTTTGCCATTATTGATGAGGCGGACAGTGTGCTCATAGATGAGGCCCGCACCCCGCTTATCATTTCACGCACAAGGGAAGGCAGTGAAGAAGAGCGGACATACCTTCAGGCAATGCGACTGGCTGAGCAACTTGAAGGCGGCACGGATTTCCATATTGACCCTCTGGAGCGCCGGATTCTATTAAGCGATAAAGGAAGCGAACGTCTTACCGAGGCAGTACAGTCGATCGGCGGCATCTGGAATGGTACACGACGCAGAGAGGAACTGGTGAGTCAGGCGCTTGCGGCACTGCACCTCTATGAATGTGATCGCCATTACCTCGTCCAGGATGACAAGGTGTTAATCATCGATGAAAACACCGGCAGAATCATGGCGGATCGCTCTTGGGAACGGGGTCTGCACCAGATGATAGAAATCAAAGAAAAATGCGAAGTTACTGGGCCAAAAGAGCACATGGCCCGCTTGACCTACCAGCGGTTTTTTCGCCGTTATCTGCGTCTTGCAGGTATGACCGGGACCGCCTGCGAAGTCCGCAGAGAACTCTGGTCAGTATATCACTTGCCGGTCTTGAAGGTACCCACCAACAAACCTTGCCTGAGAAGAAGCCATGGACGTCATATCTATCCGGATAAAGAAAGGAAATGGAAAGCAATCATGGCTCGGATCCGCGAGGTACACCAACAGGGTCGGCCGGTATTGGTTGGGACCAGATCGGTTGCCGACTCCGAACACCTCAGCAGCCTGTTGGAGGATGAAGGGCTTCCCCACCAGGTGCTCAACGCCCGCCAAGATGCCAGGGAAGCGGAAATCGTTGCCAAGGCCGGGAGTAAAGGCTGTGTCACCATTGCCACCAATATGGCCGGCCGCGGTACTGATATCCCTTTAGGCCAAGGAGTTGCCGATATTGGCGGCCTCCACATCATTGCCACCGAACGTAATGAAGCACGGCGCATTGACCGTCAGCTCTATGGTCGCTGTGGTCGTCAGGGTGACCCGGGCAGTTATGAATCGATCCTGTCCTTGGATGATGAACTCCTTCAGCACCATTTCAACCATTCGATGCGTCGATTTCTTGTTCGGTTGTTCCGAAAAGACAGTAAAACACTGCAATGGATAGGCCTGGTTGCAACTCGTCTTGCCCAGAGTGCCACAGAAAGCCGTCATCATCGAATGCGTCGCGACCTACTGCAGATTGATGAACAGCTTGGCAAACTACTCGCCTTCAGCGGACGTATGGAATAACAATCTCTGCCGCATTCAACCACATAACTGATTACCACCAAAGCTCAGCTCACCAAGCTCTGTAAGGGGACTGATTTTATTTTTCTGACCCCGGAAACAGAATTCTCTTCACCACAGATATTCTTTGAACGAGTGACTGCCATT
>CALZIH010000453.1 GCA_945787305.1 uncultured Desulfobulbaceae bacterium
TTTATTATCAATCTCAATTTTCGACACCTTTCGTATGATCTGAAAAATAAGAATCATGACCGCCGGACCCGAACAGAAGGCGGAGGCGAGAAAACGCGGTGCCAGGATCGAGGCATTCCAATACGGCCTGGCCGACAAGCCATTGTACAGAAAGGCGGTGACGGTATGAATGCTGACGGCCCAGGGAATTGAGAGGAAGATGAGCGGATAAATGATCTGCAGGCTATATTCCTTGTTGTGTGCCATCATGTAGAGGGCATACATTGAAATGGACAGGTTGATAAAAAGGTAGCCGTTGAGGACAATGATATCCCATGCCAGCAGTGACGAGGGAAAGTTCATCTTGCCGATAAAAGGAAGGACATGCCACAATCGGTCGGCCCTCCCCATATCGATGACGACAAACAGAATACACATGATGATGGCCGTGACGGCCAGCAGTTCGCCAAAGAGAACGATCTCCTTTATCGGTTTGAAGTTATAGATATAGGCGGGGACGACCAACAGAACCGCGGCCGCCGCAATGCCGACCAGGAAGGTGAAGTTTGAGATATAAAAGCCCCAGGAAACCTGGTCCCGCATGCCTGTAATGATCAGGCCGTCGGTGAGCTGCTTGATATAGAAAAAGCCGCCAAAACAGACCAGCAGGCTAAGGAAGCTAATCCAGGCAAAGTAATACTTGTTACCCTTTGTCACCTGGGCAAGACAGACGAGAAAATTCTTCAGTAAATTAACCATAGTTAAGGCCCTCCACAGCCGGCTCAGGTGGCAAAAAAGTAAAAGAACTTCGGCGCGGTGTTCAGCTCTTCCTTGAGACGAAATACCCGCTTGTTTTTCAGGCAATAACTGATTTCGCTTTCAGGATCGAGCAGGTTACCGAATTTGCGGGCACCGACGGGGCAGATCTCGACACAGGCAGGGTATCTTCCCGGATTTTCCCGTGTTCGCTGGATACAGAAGGTGCATTTTTCGACAACGCCTTTGTAACGGGGCCGGTTACCGAGGTAATGCGTATCCGGGTTGACCTCTTCATCATGAACCCTCGGCTCGCCCCAGTTGAAACGGCGTGCCCCATATGGACATGCCGCCATGCAGAAACGACAGCCTATGCACCAGTTGTAATCAACCACGGTAATGCCGTCGGCCTCCTTCCAGGTTGCCTTTGTCGGGCAGACCTTGACGCAGGGAGGATTTTCGCATTGCTGGCACTGGACAGGCATGTAAAAATACCCTTCCTCAGGTACCTTATCAGGATAATAGTATTTGTCGGCCTCCTCCAGATTGCTGACAAATTTCTCCCCCTGCTCAAACTCAAGAACCGATATCCAGTGAATCTGTGGATCGCGGGACTGGTTATTTTCCCTTACACAGGCATAAACACAACGCCGACAGCCGATGCACCGTGACAGATCAAGGCCATACCCATACAAGACTCCGGGCTGCGGTCCGGTTGTTCTGATTTGAAAGTCTTTGTTGTAGTTTTTCTTGTATTCTTTCTTGAGTCGCTGGATAACCTCCTCCAGTTCCTCTCCACGCATTTCAGTGAAATGTTTCTGCAGAAAGGCTTCCCACACCGAAGCATCGGCAGTACCGACCGGGAGAGCCAGGGCAGCAGTTCCGGCGGCAGCTTCTTTGAGAAAAGAACTACGCGATAGTTTCTTCTTTTTAGTAGCCATGATCCTCTCTTATTTTAAGTCGCCAATCGGGTTTTTTGGTATCTTAATCATCCGGCTTTAACGGGGGTGGGAGGGGGGCGAGTGGTTTATACCGTGGTGTATGCGGATTATGGCAATTCACACAGAGGCGGTAGATTTTCTTGCCGTTCCATTCCCCGGTCCGTTTACCATGCACTCCGGCCTTCCAGTCTCTGAAAATGGTCCCGTGACACTGGCCGCAGAGCATGTAGGATTCTTCAAAGGAAATCAAGTCGCCGTTGACAAGACGCAACTTATCACGGTCATCGGGATTATGACAATCCAGGCACCAGCGCTGGTCACTGGCATGATCAAAGGATTCTGCGATCTCGACATGCTCTTCCAGTTCACGTCTGGTCGGATCGGCTTCCATGTCGGCATGACAATCCGAGCAGGGAAATATATCCTCGGAAAAAGGTGGGGGCGGGACCGTGAATTCCGGTATGGTATCGCTGCCATGGACGGTTGTCGGCCCAGACCTGAACGAGAGGACCAGAAAAAGTCCCAGGAGCAGGCCTGCCTTCCTCAAGATTTTCATGTGCTGTTCTCCATGTTGTATTTTGGGCATTACCATGCCCGGTTTCCGAGATGACCGATAAAGATGCCCGTTGACCGAACGGGTTCCGACGGCCGGTCGTATCGAGATGCATCTGCTGCGGTAATTCCTACCTTTCCCGAGAAGAGGGGGAGTAGAAATTTGAATAAATGGTTGTACTGCATACGGAGTTGAGCTATTGATTGTGGTTTTCGATCCTGGATCATATTTATCAACCTGAGAGAAAATCCATGAAAAGCATCATCGCTTGTTATCTTCAATTTACCGGTAAAGAATATTCCACCCTGTACAAGGTACTGTCCATGGTGCCGGGCACTATTATATTTCTGGTCGTCTCACCGTTTATTGTCTTCCAGATCGCCTCTTTTCTGGGTGCCTTTATCCCACTCACTTTTCCACGAACTGTTGAACTCGTCATTATGACAGGAGCACTGTGCATAGGGCTGACATTGATGACATGGGCTCTTTTTGAACTGTGGACAAAGGGAATGGGTACGCCGGCACCGATAACTCCGACCCAGCGACTGGTGACATCCGGACCGTACAGGTGGAGCCGGAATCCAATTGAATTGGGGACGAACATCTATTTTCTTGCCCTGGGCATATGGTTCGACTCAATTGTTACCGGTATTCTGTGCATGCTTTTCGGCTTGGCACTAGGCACGTTATATATTAAATTACTGGAAGAAAAAGAAATGCTCACTCGTTTCGGCAAACCATACGATGAGTATCTGCACAGCGTTCCTTTCATGGCATTACCTTACTTTTGCAGGTTGAAGCAAAGGAAAAATGATTAGCCATCGATTATAATCCAATGCATCATTGAAGTTGCGTACAGTGTAAATAGCATTTTCGGCTATCTGTGTTCTTACCAATCAGGGAGGGGCAATAATGAGTGAAGAACCCAGGAAAAAAATTCTTGTTGTCGGTGCAACCGGGTTTGTTGGCCCCGCACTGGTCGATGAACGCGGAGAAGCATGGGCCACG
>CALZIH010000454.1 GCA_945787305.1 uncultured Desulfobulbaceae bacterium
AATGATGTTTTAAAGGAATATGTTGCCCGCGGCACTTACATTTTCCCACCCAAACCAAGCCTGCGGCTGATCACCAACATTTTTCAGTGGTGCAGCCAGAATACTCCCGCTTTCAATACCATCTCCATATCCGGCTATCATATTCGCGAGGCGGGCTCCACTGCGGTACAGGAAGTCGCCTTCACCCTGGCCAATGGCTGCACCTATGTCCAGACAGCCATTGATGCCGGCCTGGAGCTTGATATCTTTGCCAGAAGGCTGGCGTTCTTCTTTAATGCCTCTTCGGACCTGCTTGAGGAGGTGGCCAAGTTCAGAGCGGCCAGGCGACTATGGGCCCGTCTCATGAAAGATCGGTTCGGTGCCAGGAACCCGGCCAGTCTCATGCTGCGGTTCCACACCCAGACAGCCGGCAACACCCTGACGGCCCAGCAGATTGACAACAATATTGTGCGGGTGACAATCCAGGCTCTTGCGGCTGTGCTGGGCGGCACCCAGTCACTGCACACCAATTCCAAGGACGAAGCCCACTCCCTGCCCACGGAAGAATCAGTGCGGACAGCACTGCGCACCCAGCAGGTCCTGGCCCATGAATCCGGGGTGGCGGACACCATAGATCCCCTGGCCGGCTCCTATTATATTGAATCCCTGACTGATAAAATCGAACGTGAGGCACTGGCATTGATCGATAAGATCGATGAATCCGGTGGTGTGGTCAAATGCATTGAAGAAGGCTTTATTTCGTCGGCGTAAATAAATTCCAGATCCAGGAAGATACAAAACCTCCCCTGCTGCGGGTCAACCCGGAAGTGGAAAAAACCCAGGTGGCCAAGCTGGCCGAGGTAAAAAACAACAGGAATAATCAGCAGGTAACGAATTTGCTGGCCAGGCTGGAAACAGCGGCCCAGGGAAGCGAAAACCTCATGCCGTATATTTATGATTGCGTAAAAGAATATGCAACCCTTGGCGAAATCTGCAATGTGTTGCGAAAAGTTTTTGGCGAATACAAAGATAGAGGATAAAGTATGTTACAAAAGATTGATCATCTGGGAATTGCTGTCAGATCCATTGAAGTAGCAAGAACATTCTATGAAAAAGTCCTTGGCCTGCCGTGCGAGGGTGAAGAAACCGTTGAGTCCCAAAAGGTAAAGACTGCTTTTTTTGCTGTCGGAGAGGTGCATATTGAACTTTTGGAGCCGACCTCGGAGGAAAGCCCCATTGCCAAGTTTCTGCAAAAGAACGGGGAAGGCATCCACCATGTGGCTTACAAGACGGATGACATCGAGGCCCAGATAAAACAGGCGCAGGAAGGCGGTTGCCGCCTTATCCATGAAACTCCCATTGAGGGCGCAGGCGGCAAACTTGTTGCATTCCTGCATCCAAAATCCACCCATGGTGTCTTAATGGAGTTCTGTGCAAAAAAAGACTGATGGCCGTTAATCTATCCTTCATATGATTTCGGCATAAAGAGCAGGGGAGAAAATATGAGTAACGATTTTGACAAGCTTCTGAAAATGCGGGCCCTGGCCCGTCTGGGCGGGGGACAGGAACGCATTGACAAGCAGCATGCCAAGGGCAGGATGACAGCCCGGGAAAGGGTTGAGATGCTTCTTGACGAAGGCAGCTTTGAAGAATTTGATATGTTCAAGACCCACCGCTGCACCCAGTTCGGCATGCAGGGCAAAGATTTTTTAGGCGACGGGGTGATCACCGGGTACGGCACCATCAACGGCCGCGTTGTTTATGTCTTTTCCCAGGACTTCACGGTATTCGGCGGCTCTCTTTCCGAAACCTTTGCCGAAAAAGTCTGCAAGATCATGGACCTGGCCATGAAAAACGGCGCTCCGGTCATCGGCCTCAATGATTCAGGGGGCGCCAGAATCCAGGAGGGTATTGAGAGCCTGGCCGGCTATACGGACATTTTCCTGCGCAATGTCATGAGCTCCGGGGTTATCCCCCAGATCTCGGCAATTTTCGGGCCCTGCGCCGGTGGAGCGGTTTATTCTCCGGCATTGACCGATTTTTCCATCATGGTCAAAAATAACAGTTATATGTTTCTCACCGGCCCCAAGGTGGTAAAATCAGTAACCCACGAGGATGTAACGGTGGAGGAGCTTGGCGGCGCAACAGTTCATGCCACCAAGAGCGGCGTCATTCACTATGCTGCGGAGTCCGGGGCTGATGCTATCGAATATATCAAAAAACTTCTTTCCTATATGCCCCAGAACAACATGGAAAGCCCACCGGTTATTGAATGCGATGATCCCCCGGAAAGAAGAAACGAATTTCTCAACCAGATTATCCCGGATAATCCCAATGTATCCTATGACATGAAGGAGGTCATCCGGAGGACCGTTGACCATGGAGACTTTTTGGAAGTCCAGGGGGAATTTGCCCCTAACATGGTTATCGGCTTTGCCCGTTACGAT
>CALZIH010000455.1 GCA_945787305.1 uncultured Desulfobulbaceae bacterium
TTGGGGATTTCGATCCAGTCTGCCAGCAGGTAATATCCGTCAAAACGAAGAAGGGGGTTACCGTTGAACAGGAGAGTGGATGCACCGCCAATCAACATCACATTGTAGGCTATGGCGCTGATTCGGCCGGGTTCAATGCTGAGCCAGAGCAGCAGGGCAAGGGCGGCGATAAACAATTCCACCATCATGCCGGCAGCGGCTACGGCCATACGCCTGCGTTTTTCGGGAAAAGCTGCTGAAGCTGATGCTTCCACATAAGGGATCGGTGTAAAGGCCAACAGGACAATACCCATTTCATGTACTTCGCCCCCCCATATACGGACGGCAAAGGCATGACCCAACTCATGGAACAGTTTGAGGACTGGATACACGAGCCAGAGGAGCAACAGATTTTTCGGGGTAAGCACCCGGTCAGCCATGTTGCGGGTTAACTCCGGCCAGTTGAGAACGGCAAGAGCAATAGCTGATCCTACGATCAAAAACCAGAGCAGAGTTGCCACTCGACCGGCAAACGGCTTGACAAAATGCATCCATCGCACCAGAAAATCATCGGGATCAACGAGCGGGAAACGCAGGGCAAAAGGATTCATCAGCCGCTGTTTCCATTTGCCGTGTTGTTTGCTCTGGCGTTGGAATAGTTCCAGAGTATCGGACGGGATATCGCATTGCAGGACATCGGCGGAGTGGAGCTGGCTGAGCAGGCGGATAATTTCATCCTGTGTCGGCGCTTCATCACCGAGTTTGGTGGTGGCAGCATCCCATATTTCCTGGACCGTCCTTTTTCCGTCCATTAAGCCGATAACGAAATAGGATGTTTTGTTAAATCGGTGTTGTCGTCTGGACGAGGGATCCTGCAGGACATACCAATCTCGACCGCGATAGATATGGCGGTGGAGCATGACATGGGTACGCAAACGCGGTTTTATATCAGCTACCCGATACCAGTATGTGCTGTAGAGGGACATAGGCTAATAGGTTAATAGGCTGAAGGCTCTAGGTTATTAGGTCGAAGAAAGTCATGTTTTTCGTAACGAGCGAATCAGGCCGTTTAGAACTTTTTCGGTTTCGATAATCTTTGCTTCCACCAGAGATGAATCTTTCTTGCACAGATAATTCAGACGGTTGGACAAGCTGAACTGGTAATGTAGTTCACGTAGTGATCCGAAGGCAATGTTGAGAAATCTGAGATAATCCGCCAGACTTTCACGGGCGCAACCTTCCACAATGTTAGAAGGAACCGAAACCGCGGCCCTTCTCATTTGCGAAGTCAGTCCATATACTTCATTTTTGGGAAACTCGGAGGTCATTTGATAAGTTAATATTGCGACCTCATCAGCCAATTCGAAAGCCCTGAGTTTTGTATGATCGCGCATGATTCCTACTACGTTCCTTGGCTTTTCACCTTCAGCCTTCAGCCTAAATTCCTATGGCTTCCAAGCCCAAAAAGTCAATCGCAACCAGTCTACCAGTCTGTGCGTCCAGATCCAGATTCCCTCCATTCCGGGACGGAGCAGATCCACATTTTTTTTCATTTTTGCTTCTACCTGGAAAAAATTTCGTCCAGCCTCAGTAACTGATACCGGGGTGATTTTTTCCACTGTGAACAGAAACGGTTTTCTCGGCATGCCGGATAGAATGAGGTTGCCACGCTGCCCTTCTTTGATGTTACCAATGTCCCGTTCGTCCACTTGCAAGATAACACGGTAGGCATCCAAAGGAGCTACCATAAATAAGACTTGCCCACGTTCAACGGGCGAGCCAAGAGCCTGACTGAGATCACCACTTACAATCAGGCCATCAAAGGGTGCTGCCAAACGGGTGCGGGAGAGTTGTTCGTTGACAAGGTTTAGTTGGGCCATGGCCTGGAGTCTTTTAGCACTAATGATGCTCACTTTCGAGCGATCATGTTTGGCAAGAGCATCCCGATATTCGGTCTGTAGTTGTTCTAACTGACTGGACCACTTTCGACTCTCCAGCTGGAGATCTTTGTCGTCAAGGGCGGCAAGTATATCGCCATTCTGAATGATATCTCCAGGGCGGACATTGGCTTGAGCAACGAATCCATCCTGAGGTGCCACGATGACGCGTTGCGTCATTGCTTCCAGTTTGGCGGTGCCTGTTACGCGATAATCACCGGAAACAATTGTGACCAGCAGGAGACCAAGGACGCCGATACCAAGGCAAAATTTCAGACCTATATGACCTGGTCCAAAGATTTTGCGGATAAATCGTTTACAGGATATGTTTACCTTCTGCGGAAGCCATTGTTCGTCACGGTGCCGCACCTCAAGCACAGGGCCTATCATCGAGACTATCTGTTTCAGGTGCTCCACGGTTACGTCGTCGAAAGGCCGGTCGGATGATCGCTCCGCAAGCACTGCCCCGCAAATTTTTCCATTAACGACAAAGGGCACGGTTGCAAGCATTCCGGCACCATGTTCTTTTATGAAGGCGGCATGGCAGCGGGTGAGCAGTACCTCCTCGGAAGCTTGCGGATAGATAATGGTGCAATCCTGATCCATGGCTTCCTGCATTGTTTCGCCGATATCGCTGTTAACTCTTGACTTGCTGTCAAAGCCTGCACTGTGGGAAACTGCTTCAACTGCGACGTTGTTGCCATGCAGGAACCCAATACTGATCCGTTCACAAAAAAGGCGGGACGTCAAATCGGTCATCACTTCGGTGGCTGCAGTCTGGAACTGTTCGTGTTCAAGACAGGAGGCCACAAGTTCAACGACGGTGACCAGTTGATTTTTTTCGGTCGAAGAACACTGATTGATGATGGCTTCAAACCATACCGTTGCCTCCTCTATTTGCCGCATTGTGGCCCGTTGTATTGCCG
>CALZIH010000456.1 GCA_945787305.1 uncultured Desulfobulbaceae bacterium
TTAGAAGGTAGGTTATGTAGTTCGTCTTTGTTGTGAGAGATGATACGATAGTTTTCCATGTTTAAGATGTCCTCTTCGATATTCGGTAATTTGTCTTCATCGATGGAAACCCTTATGGCGACTCGTTTTTGGCCTGGAGGGGCATCCTCAAAGGAAGTGAGGATGGAAAGGACACGGGCGTTATACTCACGCAGGGTATCCATCACCCTGGTGACCGACCCAGGTGCGTCCGGCATGTCGATAACATACTGATCGGCACCGTCCTGTATACCCGTGGCATGAATAAAGCCACGGAGGATATCTGTTTCGCTGAGTAAACCGACCAGATTATCTTCCGCATCAAGGATCATGACACCGGATATCTTTTCCTTGAGCATCACCAAGGCAGCTCTTTCCAGGGTGTCGTCCATATGCATGGAGATACATTTATCCGTCATCACGTCCTTGATTTTCATCTCCGACAGCAGATAGTACATTTCATGGATGTCCATGTCGGATGTCGAGGAGGGAGAGGCCTCCTTCAGATCTCGGTCAGTGACCACACCGGCTAGTTTTCCTTGTGAAAGAACCGGCAGGCGTCGGATGTTGTTCTCTTTCATGATCCGGGTGGCACGCATCACGGAAGTGTTGGCATCAACAGTCAGTACTGCTGTTGCCATCCAGTCTTTAATCAGCATGAAAACCTCCTTGATTGGAACAGTTGTCCGAATAAGGTATGATACCAGGCGCTAAAAGCAACTGAGGCGGTACCCTGATTCGGAAAATATTAAACCTGGTGGACTCGTAGAAGTCCAAAACGCCGTTTGCACTGTACGAAAATACAATGAGTTAAATCCTTCCCGCGGTCGGTGGCGAGATTATTTACGACACCGACAAGCCTGCCTCGGGAAGGTCACGGCAGGAAAAGCGTTGAAGAAAATTGCAATAACCTTGCACTATAAAATAAGATTGGTTTCGATGCAATATTAAAGCGATGCGATAAAGTGAAAATATGCTATGTGCTCTGGGAAGGTGTAACATCGGCTGGTTTTTTTGCTCATAATCTGCTCTATTGCATCCTTTGAATTGTAGAGATAGCTACAAGGACTTAACATTTAAAATGCTGAATTGTTAGCAACTTTCACTCCGTATACATGCAACCGATTGATAGTGATTCGATCACGAAATTAACCGCAGCCCTTGATGGAATGCAGGATTTTATTTTTCTTGAAACCTGCAGGCTCTCACTGGAGAACAGTCGTTCTTTTCTGTTGACCGATCCTGTCTGCTGGTTGGAATGTGCTGTCGGAGAAAACTTTGACGACTTTTTTCAACGGGCAGAGGCGTACCGGACTGAAGGCTGCTTTCTTGCCGGTTGGTTTGGCTATGAACTAGGTTATATGTTGGAGCCGGTTCTGCACCGGTGCCTTTGGCCAACCAGTGAGGGCAGCATCGTGGCTCGGCTCGGTGTTTTTAAAAAACCACTCATCTATGATCATGCAAGCGGCGGGTTTTCTGGTGGCGAGGGGTGGCCTGTAGCCGAAGATGCAAGGCGAAGCTGCACTGTTGACAATTTTCGTATAGCGGTTCGGTTGGGGCCCTATACAGACAGTTACGGCAAAATCAATCTGTTGCCTACGGGGCCTGGATGCGATGCCGTGACCAGGATATCCTTAGCTTTTCTCCGGAATTGTTTTTTGCAGCAGATTTGAAAGGTGTCCGCGTCCGCCCCATGAAGGGGACGATTAAGCGTGGACAAACCGGGAAAAGGGATATCCGGCAGGCGAATAAACTTCGTCAAGATGCAAAGAGCAGGAGTGAAAATGTAATGATTGTCGACCTGCTGAGAAACGATCTGGCTCGATTGCTTCATGATTCCGGTGGGGGCCGGGTTCGGGTGCGATCACTCTTTGATGTGGAATCCTATGAAAGTCTATTGCAGATGACCTCCACTATTGAAGGAACTGTGAACAATTCCCGTCGATTTGCGCTACAGGATGTGATAGGCGCTCTTTTTCCCTGCGGGTCGGTAACAGGTGCGCCCAAGATCAGGACCATGGAGATTATCCGGGAACTGGAAATT
>CALZIH010000457.1 GCA_945787305.1 uncultured Desulfobulbaceae bacterium
TATGAGCACAAGCCGTCAATTATGGATTCCGCCGCCTGTGGTTGATAAAAATTCGCCGTTCCCACCTGGATGGCTGTCGCCCCGGCAAGGAGAAACTCCAGCGCATCTTCAGCTGTAGCAATGCCGCCGATACCGATGACAGGAATTGTAACCGCCTGGGCAACCTGCCAGACCATTCGCAGGGCAACCGGTTTAATTGCGGGCCCGGACAGGCCACCGATGACATTAGCAAGTTTCGGCCGTCTACTCTGTGGATCTATGGCCATCCCAATCAAGGTATTGATCAGAGAGACGGCATCGGCTCCTGCATCTTCCACAGCCTTTGCCATAAGGGTAATATCTGTAACATTTGGAGAGAGTTTAACAATCACCGGCAATTGGGTTCGCCGCTTAACTGCTGATGTCACCTCAGCCGCCATGTCAGGAACCGTACCAAAGGCGACCCCGCCTTTTTTAACATTCGGACAGGAAATATTTATCTCCAGTGCATCAACTCCCTCAACATCAGACAATTGCTCAGCAAGCAGTGCGTACTCCTCAACTGAATCACCTAAAATATTGACCACGATCCGACTGTTGATTCCACGGAGAAAATCCATTTTCTTTTTGATAAACCCATGGAGGCCGACATTTTCAAGGCCAATGGCATTCAGCATCCCACAGGCTGTTTCAACAACCCGTGGAGGTGGATTGCCGGGCCGAGGTTCCAGTGATATTCCTTTTACCACCACCCCACCAAGTCTGTGCAAATTGATAAGCTGGGAGAACTCCCTGGCGTAACCAAAGGTGCCGGATGCGGTCATGACGGGATTTCGCAGTTGCAAATCACCAATACGGACCCGAAGATCAATTTCAGAACCCTTTATAGTGTCCATGCAACCTCGTCGGCATTGAATACCGGGCCCTGCTTACAAACATGAATGTAGTGGCCATCAGCACCGGTCAGGGTGCAACCCAAACATGCTCCAAGCCCACAAGCCATATGCGTCTCAAGCGAAACCATACAGGGTATATCGGCATCCATTGCCTTCCTGGCGGCTATCCTCATCATGGGAAATGGTCCACAGCTATAGAAACGTTTAACATCCGGCAAAACGGAATCCATCAGATCGGTAACGAAACCATGATGACCAAGGCTGCCGTCATCGGTCGCCGCCTTGACCGTATAGCCCAGATCAAAAAATTCATCAACCCTGTCTTGGCATCCTCAATGCGTGTCAGGATCTCAGCCTCCACCTGTTTTGGCTTAGTTTTTTTGCCAAAAAATATAACGGAGCGATCCCCATACCACCACCAATCAAACAGAGAGGACCTGTACGTTGCAAGTTAAACCCTCTACCGAGTGGTCCTATACAATCCACCTCATCGCCAAAATTAAGCCCGCCAAGTTGGGCCGTACCCTTGCCAACCGCTTTAAACAAGATTTGAATATTGCCGCCGGCTGATGTTTGATGAATGGAAAAGGGTCTTCGTAGAAGGGGGTCGAGGCTATCACTCACCTGCAACATAACGAATTGACCTGGATGGGCAGCTGCGGCAATTGATGGCGCATGCAATGTCAGGCGAAAAACGTCGGCGGCAATGGTTTCCTTTTGTAAGATTTGAGTTTTTTCCTGGAATTCAGGCATGGGAAAGGCTACAAGTTAAATGGATGAGTATAATTTATCAGTGTATTTAATGTAAATAACTATAGCAAACTATACCTTCGTGAACACTCTTTTTCCTGTATTCAGTTTCATCTTTGGCGCGATTATCGGTTCATTTTTGAATGTAGTCATCCTCAGACTCCCGGATAAAAAAAAATCCGTCGTTTTTCCAGCCTCTCATTGCCCGCAATGTTTAACCGATCTTCACTGGTACGAAAACATACCGATAGTCAGTTTTCTTTTTCTTCGAGGCAAATGCAGAACCTGCCAAGTAAAAATATCCTTGCAGTATCCTGCCGTTGAGTTGTGCATGGCCCTGCTGAGCATGGCTCTCATGCAGCGTTTCAGCGTAAGCGTTGACTTTTTTTTCTATTTTATCTTTGTTGCTGCCCTGCTGGTCATTATCTTTATCGATATCCATCACCAGCTCATTCCCGATCTCATCAGTCTGCCGGGAATTCTTATCGGCCTGATCGGATCTTTTTTTGCCAGCTCCATCTCGTGGCAACAGTCGGCTTTCGGTATCCTTATCGGCGGCGGAATACTGTATGCCCTTGCTCTTGGATATTACGTCCTCACCAAAAGAGATGGAATGGGCGGCGGAGATATTAAACTCCTGGCCATGATTGGTGCTTTTCTGGGCTGGCAGAGCCTGCTGTATGTTATCTTCGCCAGCTCACTCCTTGGATCGGTGATTGGCCTCGGGGCAATGATTAAACAAAAAAAAGGCGGCCAGACGCGAATCCCGTTCGGGCCTTTTCTCTCTGTTGCTGCGCTCTCCTGGCTTTTTTTCCAGCAAACCATACTCAAGCTCTGGCAATA
>CALZIH010000458.1:0-1350 GCA_945787305.1 uncultured Desulfobulbaceae bacterium
TTTAAAAAGCGCCCGCTCTGACTGAAGATCGATACTCTATCGCTGGTTGTTTCAGCTACATAGACGCGGCCCTGCAGGTCAAGGGCCAGACCGGTCGGTGTCCGCACATTGGCTGATATGGGGGCAAGACGTTCAAAGGCGGGAAGAGTGGAGGCGAAAACGGTGGAGAAACTACACAGGGAAGATGTTACCAGGTAGATAAACAGAAAAAAATATCCAAAACTCTTTTCCGAATGATATGGCCTGGCCATCATGAACCCCCTTCTTCTTTTTCAACAATGACCAATTCGTAATTCTGGTTACGAAACGGCAGTCTTGATCCAGTGTAACAGTTTATTTTTGGTGGTGTCACATCGAGTCACAAAGTGCCCTGTCTGTCCAGTATATTGATATGTAAGTTGGTTAAATATAGGCCACAGCAACACGTTAAAAATGTTTGACAAAGCAGTGTATTAAAAATACTGCAATTTCCGTTCCTTAGGGTGGGTTTCTGGCAAAGAAGGAAATAGAATAAAGCGATGACTCAACCGGCAGGTAGACAGGAGTAAGGAAGGGTTGAATCTTCAGGAGGAATGTTGATAGGCTCACAAAAAGTTAAAGTGCAATTTGTAAAGAGCATGGAAATACAAATAGCTGGAGCCTTTTCGCCGTCGTTGGTGAAGCTTTTTGCGGCATCGACAATGTTGACCTGCAAAAACAAGTGTAATAGCGTTCCGTTCTTTTTTTTGCCTGTACACAAACTTATTGTAATTGATCCTTAGTGGTTATCCTGCCGCCGTCTGCAGTAAAAAGGTGACATGTGTCGGGATGAAAATAGAGTGACACTGCTTTACCAGGGGGTTGTGGTTGCGCATCATAGGTCCGAGCAACAAGGGGCTCAGGCCGGCCCGCAACGGAAACGTAAACGAGGGTGTGGTCTCCCAGTTGTTCTACCAGGATGATCTCACCGGGAAGTATATTTTTTGTACCGGGTGAAAGAGACAGGTGTTCCGGTCGAATGCCGACAGTTACAGGATCTCCTACATGGACAGTAGAAGTTTCGTTGGTTACGCGGACGGGACGATCATCGAGAAGGGTTACCGTTACTTCTGTCGGTCGAACCTCTGTTATTCGACCGGAGAGCAGATTTATTTTCGGGGTACCGATAAAACCGGCAACAAACAGACTGTTCGGCTCATGATACAAAGACATGGGAGAACCTTGCTGGATAATCCTGCCCTGGTGAAGGAGGACCATGTTTTCGGCCAGGGTCATAGCCTCTACCTGATCATGGGTGACATAGACCACCGTTGTTCCAAGCTGCTTATGGAGTCGGATAAATTCCAGTCGCATCTGTACCCGTAAATCGGC
>CALZIH010000458.1:1362-2292 GCA_945787305.1 uncultured Desulfobulbaceae bacterium
CTGCCCTCCGGAGATCCGGGCCGGTTTGCTGGAGAGCAGATGCTCGATCTGCATGGTCCGGGCAACACGATGTACCCGATCCTTGATTTCCTGTTTGGATGCTCCTCTTCTTTTCAAGCCAAAAGCGATATTGTCATAAACCGTCATATGTGGATACAGCGCATAGGATTGGAAGACCATGGAGACGTTGCGCTCTTTAGGAGGCAGGCCGGTTACATCCCGGCCGCCTATATGAATCCGTCCATCGGTCAGCGGTTCGAGTCCGGCAATAAGGCGTAGCATGGTCGACTTGCCGCAACCGGATGGACCCAGAATGACACAGAAGGCTTTGTCGTCTACAGTTAAGTTAACCTCGCTGAGAATACATTGGCTGCCAAAACATTTTGTGACATTCTGTAACTCGATTTTCGCCATGGTCATTCAGCCCTTTACAGCCCCGGCAGTGAGACCGGCAACAATTCTGTTTTGAAAAAAGAGAACCAGGAAAACGATGGGTACGGTGACGGTAACCGAAGCAGCCATAATATGGCCCCAGGGCAACTCATGCATGCTGGCGCCGCTGATCAGGGCAATGGCAACCGGTACGGTCCGTTGCTCGAGCGTCAGGGTAAAGGTCAGGGCAAAGAGGAATTCGTTCCAGGCGGCAATAAATGCAAGTAAGCCGGTGGAAACCAGGGCGGGCCCCATGAGTGGCAGGAATATCCGGCAGATAATTGTCACGGAACCGGCACCGTCAAGAATGGCCGCCTCTTCAAGTTCTTTGGGCAGATGGCGCATGAACACAGTAAGCACCCAGACGGTAAATGGCACTGTGAATATCAGGTAGGAAAAGACAAGGGCGGTCAGATTGTTGTACAGGCCAAGAAAACGGATAAGTTCGAACATGCCTGAAAGCACCGCCACCTGGGGGAACATGGAAACCCCCAGAAT
>CALZIH010000459.1 GCA_945787305.1 uncultured Desulfobulbaceae bacterium
CGTTCATTAATTGCTGGATCTGATTCGGGCAACGTTGTTTCGGTTAACATACCCTGCAACTGGCGAATGAAGTTTTCCCCAACCATACAGAGCGCTGACTGCGCCTGCTCTGTAATACTTTGGATATCGCCGCCTGAAACCTGCAGCAGAGATCCACTTCCGGAAAGAAGGCCGGTAAAACGCTGTAAAAATAGACACATCTGTCTGTAATCATAGCATTGGAGAAGCAACCGTTGCTGAAAGGAAACCTTGGCCTGCGCCAGTTTTTCATTGGTTGGTTGGTTTTCCAGCGCCTGTCTTGTGAATTCACCGATCAAAGGGTCTGTTTTGACTGCATCGGGGCTAATGGGCGTCTTGAGTACCATGCCGTCAAAGGATTTACAGCGGCTCAAGGCCACGTACACTTGACCGTGGGCAAAAGCCGCCCCGGCGTCGATTATGGCTCGTTCAAAGGTCAAGCCCTGGCTCTTGTGGATGGTTATGGCCCAGGCGGGTTTGAGTGGATACTGGATAAATTCGCCGATCTTATTTTTGCTGATCTCTTTTGTTTCCGTATCCAAGGTGTAACGGATGTTTTCCCAGGAAATCGGTTCAACAACTATATCGTCTTTGTCACCGGGACACCGTACAGCAATGCTCCCTTTGCTGATTTGGCTTATCTTGCCGATTTTACCGTTGTAATAGAGTTTGTCTTGTCCGGGATCGTTGCGGACAAACATCACCTGGGCATCTTTTTTTAAATCCAGCCGTCCGGAGGTGGGAAAGGAATACTCGGGAAATTCCCCGCTTATTTCAGCCTTGAACAAGTGGGCTTTCCCTTGAAGTTTCTGCAGCCGATCACGGTTGATTGAATCTGCCCTGTTATTGTGGGTGCAGAGCGTGATAACATGCTGCTTGTCCTGGGGCTTGAAATCCGGAAGGCAACGTGAATTGAGTGCATCAAAACCAACAGAATCAAGGCGGTTTTCTCGTACCCGGTTCAACAGGTTGATGAACCGGGAGTCGGACTGACGGTAAATATGACGCAATTCAAGGACCACCAGTTCGGTTCGATTAAGGGCTTTGCTATTGAAAAAATATGGCGACGAATAGTGATCACCCAGAATAGCCCAATCCTCGTTTTTAACCACCGGCGGCAATTGGTGCAGATCGCCGATCATCAGGAGTTGCACTCCGCCAAAGGGTAGATCGCCGTGGCGATAGCGCCGTAACACCTCGTCTACGCCGTCCAGCAGATCGGCCCGCACCATGCTGATTTCATCGATAACCAGCAGGTCGAGGCTCTTGATGATATTTATTTTATCTTTAAAAAAATGAGTGCAGGGTTACCCCGCCGGCATTGATGGCAGCGACCCCGGTAGGGGCCGTGATGATCATCCGTTTGGCGGATTTTTCTTTCAGCCTGTGGAGAAAGGTTGTTTTACCGGTACCGGCCCTGCCGGTAAGGTACATGTTACAACCGGTCTGTTCAACAAAATCATCGGCCAGCTGCAGTTCAGGGTTTTCAGATGACATAAGGGGTAAAGCCTTTCGTTCTACTTTTCAAACATGGAGGCAATCCCGCCCAGAACCGAACCTTCACCAACGGCCTGGCCTCCGGTCTGCGGAGCAGCTTGATGTATACGTCCAGCAAGCCTGGAAAAGGGCAGGGACTGTAGCCAGACATGGCCTGGTCCTTTCAAGGTGGCAAAGAAAAAGCCTTCGCCGCCGAAAATGGCTGACTTCACATTGCCGACAAACTCGATGTCATAATGGACGGTTTGGGTCAAGGCAACCAGGCAACCGGTATCCACGCGTACGGTTTCTCCTGTTGCCAGCTCTTTTTCGATAATGGTACCCCCGGCATGGACAAAACTCAACCCGTCGCCGTCGAGTTGCTGCATGATAAAACCTTCACCACCAAAGAGCGCCGTGCCGATTTTTTTCTGGAAGGCAATGCCGATTGAAACCCCTTTGGCGGCACAGAGAAACGCGTCTTTCTGGCAAATGATCCGGCCATTATATTTTTTTAAGTCAAGGGGGATGATTTTTCCGGGATAGGGTGCGGCAAAGGCTGCCTTCCCCTTGCTGTGCCCGGCATAGGTGAACATGGTGATAAAGAGTCCTTCGCCGGTGATCAGCCGTTTGCCGGCACCCATCATTTTGTCGAAAAAGCCGCCGGACTGGGAACTCTGGGAACCGTCGCCGAAGACGGTTTCCATGACTATTTGGTCCGACATATACATCATGGCGCCGGCTTCAGAGATCACGCTTTCCTGTGGATCCAGTTCTATTTCCACAAATTGCATTTCCTGGCCGAAGATTTCATAGTCGATTTCATGGGCCTGCTGACCTGAAACCGGCGGTGGTGAGGATGAGATTGGAGTATTCAGCTCGGAGACATCCGCTGCCGGCAGCCAGTCGGCAAAGCCGTCCCGCCAAACCATGGTCGAGCCG
>CALZIH010000460.1:0-1165 GCA_945787305.1 uncultured Desulfobulbaceae bacterium
TGACAGGTGACGAAACCATTCTCAACAGAGTAGTACAGATGCAGTCCCCGTCCTCCTCCAGGTTGCATATCATTCACGCTTCACAAGTAGTTTCCATGGATGAGTCGCCCTTTGAGGCAATACGCAAAAAGAAGGACTCATCCATAGCCAGGGCTTTTGATCTTGTCAAAAATGGTGATGCTGATGGAGTTGTCAGTGCCGGCAATTCCGGTGCTACCATGGCCTCGGCAATCAAATCGCTGGGCCGGCTGGAAAAAATAGCAAGGCCCGGAATAGCGAGCATATTCCCAACCCTGAAAAAACCACTTGTCATGATGGATGTCGGGGCAAATGTTGACTGCCGTCCACAGCATTTGTTCCAGTTTGGCGTCATGGGTGCAGCGTTTTCGGACAATCTGTTCCAGATCAAGAGGCCGAGCATCGGCCTGCTCAGCATTGGGGAAGAGGGCGGCAAAGGAAATGTTCTGGTCAAGAGCGCCCACGAACTCTTTAGAAAAAGTTCGCTTAATTTTATCGGCAATGTTGAAGGCCGCGATATTTTTCAGGGCGATGTTGACGTTATTGTCTGTGACGGTTTTGTCGGCAATGTCTGCCTGAAAGTAAGCGAAGGTCTGGCTGAGGCAATTATTTCCATGCTGCGCACTGAAATGTCAAAGAGCATTATGGCAAAAATGGGCTACCTGTTGGCCAGAAAAGCCTTTGGCAACTTTGGCAAAAGGGTTGATTATGCTGAATACGGAGGTGCTCCCCTGCTCGGTGTGAACGGCACTGGAATTGTCTGTCATGGCCGTTCCAATGCCAAGGCCATTAAGAATGCCATAAAGGTTGCCGCAGAAATGATTCGCAGCAAAGTAAATGATCATATTGTGCATATTTTATCAGAGTCGGAACAGGTTCAAGCCGAGGAAGATCAGCAGGATAACGGAGCTGCAATAAATCCTGGAGACACTGAATGAACGGCAGGGCAACAATTATTGGCACAGGCTCTTATCTGCCGAAGCGCATCCTGACCAATAAGGAACTGGAAAAGATTGTAAAAACCAGTGATGAGTGGATAACCACCCGCACCGGCATCAAATCTCGCAGGATAGCCGGCGCCGGTGAAGAGACTTCCGTAATGGCGGCGCAGGCAGCCCTGAAGGCCATGGAGATGGCTGATGTAAGT
>CALZIH010000460.1:1276-2539 GCA_945787305.1 uncultured Desulfobulbaceae bacterium
TGCCTTTGATGTCAGTGCCGCCTGTTCCGGTTTTCTCTATGCCATGGAGATTGCGGACAGGTATGTGAAAAATGCACCGGAAATAAAAGTTCTTGTCATCGGGGCGGAGACGCTTTCGGCCAGAGTAAACTGGCAGGACCGTAATACCTGTGTTCTTTTCGGGGACGGTGCCGGTGCCTGCATAGTCACCGGCAGCGAGGCCGAAGACGGATTGCTTGCCAGCCAGCTCTACAGTGATGGGGGCCTCTGGCAATTGTTAAGCCTGGATGTCCATCCACGCAGATACTGCCCGGGTATAGATTATGGCACAATTCCCGACCGTGATAGTTTTTGTGATGGCTCGGCAATCAACATGGTCGGCAAGGATGTCTTTAAATATGCTGTGCGCGAGATGGGGAATGCTGTTGAAAAGCTGTTTGTCAAAGAAGGGATTACGGTGGATGACATTGATCTTCTCATTCCCCACCAGGCGAATATCAGGATTCTCAAGAGTTTGGCTGAAAGGCTCAACCTGTCATTTGAAAAGGTCTATACCACCATACAGAAGTATGGTAATTCATCTGCTGCCAGTCTTCCCATAGCCTTGGACGAGGCAAACCGCGAAGGACGTCTGCAGAAAGGAGACCTGCTGTTATTCAGCGTATTTGGTGGAGGATTCACCTGGGGAGTCGTGCTTTGGCGCTGGTAGGGCACTTCCAGACCGGGAATAATTTTTTTTGTTTTTGAGCTTGCCTGCAGGGTAAAGAAGAGAGTATACATTTTGCATATTTATGCTTTCTGAATATTGCCGTATTGATAACATGGGAGACAGCCGTGGACTATTTTTTAACTGAAGAACAGCAGATGATCGTCGATATTGCTCGGCAGATTACCGATGAGACAATTATTCCCCAACGGGCCGAACTGGATGAGAAAGAAGAGTTTGCCACAGAAATTCTGAATGATATTGCCCAGGCAGATCTTTTAGGCCTTTATATCCCCGAAGAATATGGCGGATTCGGCGGTGGCGGCTTTGAGATAGTGCTGGCTTTGGAGCAATTCGGTCGTGGCTGTGTTGCAATTGCGACAAGCTTTGCTGCCAGTGCTCTGGGGGCTTATCCGATATTATTATCCGGCAGTGAAGAAATGAAACAGAAATACATGCCGGATGTTGCAACGGGCAAGAGGAAGGCAGCTTTTGCGCTGACAGAGGCAAATGCCGGCAGTGATGCATCAGGGATCCAGACCACTGCGGTACTTGATGGCGACGAATGGGTTTTGAAC
>CALZIH010000461.1 GCA_945787305.1 uncultured Desulfobulbaceae bacterium
CAGCCTATGAACAGGACTTTTCGGTGCCGGATAAATTCAGGCATGTTGATCTAGAAACGTTACGCCAGACTGAGACGCAGGTGGATGCCCTGAAATCAGTACTCAAAAACATTCACCCCTGGTCTTCCTTACACTATGGCCAATCCGCCATCAATGTCGTCATTAAACTCTATCTGGAATGGATCCCTAAATATCATGGCCATGATACAGAGATCCAGATTCTAACCCCGATGACACGGGGTAGTCTTGGTACCGCCAATTTGAACAAGGTCATTCAAGAGGTCGCGAACCCTCCCGGCCATGGCAAGTCTCAACTCAAAGTCGGAGAGCGTATATTCAGAGAAGGGGATAGGGTGATCCACCGCCGAAACAACTATGATCTGAATGTGTTTAATGGTGATATTGGCAAGATCATTCATATTGATAATGAAGCATTGACCTGTAGCGTTTCTTTTTATCCCGATCACAGGGAAGTGCAGTACAACAAAGAAGACGTTGTGGAACTCGACTTGGCGTATGCAATTACCATCCATAAATCCCAGGGCAGTGAATTTAAGACGGTCATTATCCCTATTCTAACTCAGCACTTTAAGATGCTTTACCGGAATCTGGTGTATACCGGATTGACCAGGGCACGCAATTTGGCAGTCTTTGTGGGGACAAGAAAAGCGTTATCAATGGCGATCAGACAACAGGATACCAGTCAGAGACAAACAGCGTTAATGGAATTGATAACGCGTTAGATGTGGTGCCAGTGAAAAGCGTTGACGGCAGCAGCGCGTGACGTCGCCAGATCAACATGAGCTCAGTATACCCCACTGTCATTCACACTCATGTCACTATCGGCAGTCGAATCAGGCCGTGGCCACGTGATTTCTATTGATGTCGATAAAACCTATCATGATAGGTAAAGAAAGATCAACGCGTTCATCTTTCCGGCTCGGCGAGAGGAATAACCGAGGGAAAACACGCCGCACTTGGTCTACCAGCCCTGAAGAACCTCAACCACGAATCCTAATTGTTTGGGTTGGCTGCAACAGCAAACGAGTGCTTCATCATGAATGTGGAAACCAGGACGCAACAACCTGGGTAAAGGAATCCAACTACTCCTGTTAGCCATTAATTGTCACTTGCGGTTTAATCGATCGACAATAAAAGGCAATCTGTCAAAAACCTACCGACCCCACTTTATGATGCGCTTACTCGGGATAGCAGATATTCGGACATGCAACCAAATACCAGGGCGGGTGGCATTAATGCAGTCATTCAGGATAGAACAAAAAACCTTGATGGCGCTCATGTTTTGAGACACGCTCGCTCAATTCACGGAGAGCGCAAGAGCCTGGGTAAAGGCTTTTATTGGTTAGCACAACAACAAACATTGTCATAGCAGCATCAAATATGCAACACCAGCAGCACCGCTTAAGAGCTGACAAGCAGCTCCCGGAATAACGCTTTCACATTCACGAGCTCGCGAGAACAAAGAGCATTCAACGCTAGTCAGGCCCGACCAGGAGCTGGCGTCCTGTCGGTATGGTCGCCTTGAGCCCAGAAGGGGAGGACCAGAAAGAAGTAGCGTAATAAAAAAGCGCATCTACTTCGAAGTACGCCGTCCTTTAAGAAATACCAGAACCCATCATCTGGACCAATGGGAGCAATCGTCCAAGAAGAATCGGGACCTCGCACGATGCTCATTCTTTAACAAAATTTTACATTTAACGCTTAAGCCCAGTGTTAAGCCTTCTCAGTGGGATATCACGCGTGGATTTATCTAATTTACCGGATCCCACTGGTTCAGTTTCTTTTAGATCAGACGATAGGCATTTCAATAACCTAGAATAGGCACGGGAGTGATATGCACTGCGGTAGTAGAGCAAGCGGTAATCAATGGGGAACAATTGTCTTCGGTCTCTTCATGGCGTTTTGGATGACAATATGGCCATCAACGCCGACTTGGGCGGAAGGATCGGCTCAGATAGGCCTGACTCAGCAATTGTTTGACTTTGATCGTGCTAATGCACAAGGATACGCGACTGATGCGAACTCTGGTTCACTGTTTGTCGATGTCTTGTCGGTGGGTGAAGTGATCAAT